>DDEI01000058.1:33435-34344 GCA_002336675.1 Flavobacteriales bacterium UBA1958
TTTATTTGGTTCTTATGTAGCTACGGTTCTAGCTGCAATGGTATTAGGTAACTATGTAATTAAAGACATGGGAGGTAGTATTTCAGATGCCTTTGGAGGAATAGGACCTATCTTATTGCCAATGGCAATTGCTGGTACAGGTATCATCATTTCTATTATAGGGACAATGCTTGTAAAAATTAACGACAACGACGCAAAAGAAGCTCAAGTTATGAGCGCTTTAAATATAGGAAACTGGACTTCAATTGTACTTGTAGCTGTTTCATGTTATGTGTTGTGTACGTTTATGCTTCCAGAAACAATGAATATGGAATTTTTTGGAGAAGGATTAAAAGAAGTATCTAGAATGAGTGTATTTTATGCAACTCTAGTTGGTTTAGTAGTTGGTGCTGTCATTTCTTCAGTAACAGAATATTATACAGGATTAGGTAAATCTCCAATCTTAAAAATAGTACAACAATCTAGCACAGGAGCTGGTACAAATATCATTGCTGGTTTAGCTACTGGTATGATTTCTACCTTTCCTTCAGTAATCTTATTTGCAGGTGCCATTTGGGCATCTTACTTCTTTGCAGGATTTTATGGTGTAGCTCTTGCAGCTTCTGCGATGATGGCAACTACAGCTATGCAATTAGCAATTGATGCTTTTGGGCCTATTTCTGATAATGCTGGTGGTATTGCAGAAATGAGTGAGCAAGAACCAATTGTTAGAGAGCGTACAGATATATTAGATTCAGTAGGTAACACAACAGCTGCAACGGGTAAAGGTTTTGCCATTGCCTCTGCTGCATTAACATCGTTGGCTTTATTTGCTGCTTATGTAACATTTACAGGAATTGATGGAATTAATATTTTTAAAGCACCTGTATTAGCCATGTTATTTGTGGGTGGTATGGTACCAGTAGTATT
>DDEI01000045.1 GCA_002336675.1 Flavobacteriales bacterium UBA1958
GGAGGCGCTTCAGCATATATTTTAAATCATATTCTGAACGAGCAGAAGGCATGGAGTTTACTTGATTCTGAGCCTGTCACTGTTTCTGCAAAACCACACTTACCTCCTTACGGGACAGATGGAGATTATTACAGTAAGCCATCAGAAGAAGATGTTTTTGATGCTGTTTACCAAATGATGAACGAAGCTAATCCAACTAAATACCCTAGTTTATATGAGTGATACTCGAGAATTTAAGTTGACTAAGGAGTTTATAGAATTAAACAAATTACTAAAGTACGAGAATGTAATAAGCAGCGGGGCAGAAGCAGGAGCTGTCATTTCGGAGGGTTATGTTCTTGTAAATGGAGAAGTGGAAACGAGAAAGCGTAAAAAGCTTAGAAAAGGAGATGTCATTCTGTTTGAAAGTGTCACCATAACTGTGTTTTGATTACATGATTTCTTTGTAAATTTAATTTTAATAGTATGCGTAACACACAATAAACAGTGTGCAGCTTAAATAATTAACTCGTATGTCTGGTTTTTTGAAGAATTGCGCTTTTTGCAATAGTTTTATTTTGCTGCTATCTCTAGTTTTCAGTCTTGACTGTTCTAGTCAGTCTGAGCTTAAAGGCAAGGTGAAAGATAACTCCAATGGAGAAGCCGTGCCTTTCGTTAACGTCCTTATTGATGGAACTCAAACAGGAACCACTACAGACTTTGATGGGGAATTCTCGCTAACGAATGTTACTTTCCCTGTGACCATAGAATATTCATTCGTGGGTTATGAGACAGTTAAACTAACCTATACTTCTGCACAAAAGAAGATACTAGTAAAACTTAAAAGTTCAGCTATAAATATAGATCAAGCTGATATTTTGGGAGATAGAATCTCTGATAAACAAAAGCAACAGCCTCTGACGGTGGAGTCTATGGATGTTAGAGCAATCAAAGAAGCACCTTCAGGAAACTTTTATGAAGGATTAGGTAACCTAAAAGGAGTGGATTTAACCTCTGCGAGTTTAGGTTTTAAAGTAATTAATACGAGAGGATTTAACAGTACATCACCAGTAAGATCTCTTCAGTTAATTGACGGAGTAGATAACCAATCGCCGGGATTGAATTTTAGTCTAGGAAATTTTCTTGGGGCATCAGATTTAGATGTGAAAAGAGTAGATATTATAGCAGGAGCCAGTTCGGCGTTTTATGGCCCAGGTGCATTTAATGGGGTAATAAACATGGAAACTAAAGATCCATTTCTGTTTCCTGGATTAAGTGCCAGCTTTAAAGTAGGAGAAAGACAGTTAGGAGAGATAGCTTTGAGGTGGGCAGACTTTTTCATCAATGATAAAGGCGAGAAAAAATTTGGATATAAAATAAACCTCTTTGGTATGAAAGCCAATGACTGGGAAGCTACAAACTATAACCCAATAGATGGCTCGGAGGTGGCCGTTGATTATCCATTTGGATTCGATGCGGTCAATGTATATGGCGATGAGCCAGTAGCCTCTAATAATGATTATACTGATCAACCTTTTGCTTATAAAGGTCTGGGAATGTTTGCTCGAAACGGTTACCAAGAAAAAGATTTGGTAGATTACGATACAGATAACTTTAAGTTCAATACGGGGTTACACTACTATCTGAATAAAAATTTATTAGCAACGTATAATTTCAATTATAGTACAGGAAGTACTGTCTACCAAGGAGATAACAGGTACAGACTGGATGGAATTAAGTTTTACCAAAACCAATTAGAGCTTAGTAATCCGGGAAAGTGGTTTATACGAGGTTATGCCACTCATGAAGATGCAGGAAAAACCTATGATATAGTTACTACAGCTATAAAAATGCAAGAATCTAGTGGTTCTACTGGTGAATGGAATACATTATTTGCTGACAGGTGGTTAGCTAATTATGCAGACCTTGTTGAAGCTAACCCCATACATGCAGATATTCTCTCTCAGGCGTCAGCCGCTGATAACCCTGACGCCTCTTTAGAGCTTTATGGTAGCTTGATGGATAATTGGATTAACTCCGATTCTGAGTTTTTTAGTCCCTTTTATGAGGCCAATTTAAATGAAGTTAATCAGCTCTCAGGAGACTTTTTAGAGCCTTTTTATGCGCCAGAAACCCAAAGATTCAATTCACTGTTCGATGATATAACCGGAAAAGAATTTACAGAAGGTGGAAGTCGGTTTTATGACAAAAGTGCTCTTTATCATGTCCATGGAGAATACCAACTAGATAAGGAATGGGCTGATTATCGTTTTGGAGGAAATGTAAGGATGTACCGTCCAGATTCTAGGGGAACTATTTTTAGTGATACGCTTCAGTATGATTATATTTTTAATGATGATGGTTCTATTGCCACTGATGAATCTGGAAGAAGATTATCCACGGATAGTTCGAGAGTCGTAATTACAAATAACGAGATTGGTTTTTATGGGGGATTAGAAAAGAAATTTATCGAGAATAAATTGAAGCTTAATCTAACAGGAAGAGTTGACAAGAATGAAAATTTTGATTTTCTTTTTAGTCCTGCAGCGAGTTTAGTGTATTCACCAAATAAAAATAGGGTATTTAGACTTACTTTTTCTTCAGCGGTAAGAAATCCTACACTAGCTGATCAATATTTATTCTATGATGTAGGTAGAGCTATTCTCCTTGGAAACATAGATGGTAGATTTGAGGAAGGGAAGGATTCTTTGTTCACTTTAGAAAGTTTCACCGAATACAGAAACTCTGCATCTCTGGCAGAAGGGTTGAATAAACTAGAGTACTATAACCTCGATAAAATTAGGCCAGAAAAAGCTAAGACGTTAGAGG
>DDEI01000078.1:0-120 GCA_002336675.1 Flavobacteriales bacterium UBA1958
ACGGCCTATATAAAGAGTGGCATTCAAATGGCAATCAAAAGTTTGAGTACAGCTACAATAATGGCAAGAAAGACGGCCTATATAAGCAGTGGCATTCAAATGGCAATCAAAAGTTTGAGT
>DDEI01000078.1:458-28348 GCA_002336675.1 Flavobacteriales bacterium UBA1958
CAATCAAAAGTTTGAGTATAGCTATGAAAAAGGTGAGAAAGATGGCTTATGTAAAGAATGGCATTCAAATGGCAATCAAAAGTTCGAGGGTATTTATAAAGACGGCGAGAAAGAGGGATTACATATTGGCTGGGGTGAAAATGGTGATTGGAATTCAATCAAAGATTACGTTGATGGGGAATTAAATTACATTAAGAAAGGTGATTTGAGTCAAGAAATTATAGATCTGCTTCCAACTAAAGTAAGTGATATATATGAGAAAGGTGGGAAAATGTTCTATGTGGGTACATCTATTCTCTTCTCTGGAATATTTCAAAAATTTGATTATGATGGAAAATTAGATTATGAGTGTACTTATGAAAACGGTTACAAAAACGGCCTATATAAGCAGTGGCATTCAAATGGCAATCAAAAGTTTGAGTACAGCTATAATAATGGAGAAAAGAACGGCCTATATAAAGAGTGGCATTTAAATGGCAATCAAAAGTTTGAGTGTAGTTATAAAGACGGCGAGAAAGATGGCTTGTGTATGGAATGGAATGCCGAAGGTGTCATGAATCTTCATAAGTATTTAAATGGGTCTAAAACTCCAATTTTAAAAGATGACCTGAATCCAGAGTTATTGAATATTTTGAATATCCCTATTGATGTAAATTTTTCTGATCTTAAAAAGATTGAAGAAATTTATTGCTATGAGGCTATTGAATCCATTGCTTTTACTGGTATGATAAAAGAATATTATCCTAATGGAAAATTAAAGCTTGAGTTTAATTTTTTAGATGGGGATTTTATTTTTCAGAAATGGTATTATGCAAATGGATATTTGGCAGAATTAGCTGATTACAAAATGAGAGAGTTCAAAGTTTATCACAAGAATGGAAAATTGCGCTATGATTCTGAAAATAAGGTAACAGAGGACCATAATGCTGGAATCGATAAAGATGTATACAGCACTTATATTAACAGTAATAGAATAAAAGGTTGGCACAAGGGATATCATGAGAATGAAAAAATTCATAAACAATTCAAAATAATTGAATCGTACTCAGGTTATCAAACATTCAATAAAGATAGTTTGTACAAAGAATGGCATAGTAATGGAGTTTTAAGTAAGAAGTGTAATTTCATTAATGGTCTATTAGAAGGTGAATTTACAGAGTGGTACAAAAACGGTAAGTTAAAAACCCAAGCTAGTTATACTAATGCAGAGAAAGAGGGATTATACAAGGAGTGGTATGAAAACGGCAGATTAAGCACACAAACCAGCTATGTTAATGGAGAGAAAGAAGGGGGATACAAAGAGTGGCACGAAAGCGGTAGATTAAGAATACAAACCAGCTATACAAATGGCACGCTGGAAGGATCTTATAAGTATTGGAATAGTGATGGGAGATTGTATGAAGACACAAAATACCGCAGCGGTGTCAAGTATTAAAATGAGGAATAAAAAAGCAGATAACTTTTCAGATATCTCGAATTTAGTAAAGACATGATGGAAGTGTCGATCAAAATTGGGGTGAAGTCCATAGAGAAAGAATAATTCAAGACGGTAAATCAAATAGTCAGATAAGAATAGTATTAATGACCATTTCTAGAAGGAGGTGGTTTTTTTATTTCAATTTGTTCATGGGATGTGAACAACTAATTAATTGTATCTATTGAATAAATAATTGGGTAGAAATATCTTTGTGGACCCTAAAAAGAATGTAAGACATGACAAATAAATTTTGGTTCAATTGTAGAGTAAAGTGGAAAAAGCCTGATGTAGATGGTGTAGAAAGTAATACTACTGAGCAGTATTTATTGGAAGCTTATACATATACGGAAGCAGAAACCGGAATAAATAAGGTTATGAATGAGCTTGGTGGAGGTGCTTTCCAATTGCTGGCGATTACTAAAACTAATATTATAGAGGTTCATGAAAGTGACGAGGTATTGATGTGGTTTAAGGTAAAGCTCTCTATGGTCGCTTTTGATGATGAGAGTGGTAAGGAAAAGCAATCTTCATTTAACATGCTGATAGACGCAGAGAACGTAAGAGACGCCTACGATAGAGCCAAAGGCATAATGAAAGATAGCGGAACTGGTTATGTGATTCCTAGTATTACCTATACAAAATTTGCTGATGTTTTTAGAACTTCAGACTTTGGTGCAGCACCAGAAGGATTTGTGCCGGTAGATTCGGCTGAGACAAATATAGAGGCTTAGATTAGTAAGTAAGAATCTAATAATGGCATAATCGAATTCTGCACATTATTTGGTTTATTGGACCGCTAAATGAAAAAAGAAATGAAGATTATATCTTGGAATGTAAATGGAGTAAGAGCAATAGTCAAAAAAGGTTTTTTTGATAATCTAGAAAAACTGAATGCAGACATTGTCTGTCTTCAAGAGACCAAAGCCCAGGAAGATCAAGTAATGGAAGCACTGTTTGGGTGTGGGTATGACATTGTAGCATACAGTGCTGAAAAGAAGGGGTATTCCAGTACAGCTATTTTAACTAAAGGGATGAATCCAATTTCTATTGTGAAGGGCTTAGGAAAGCCAGAGCACGATAGTGAAGGGAGGGTCATTACAGCGGAATTTGATGATTTTTATGTCGTTACTGCCTATGTTCCCAATTCTAAGGCTGGGTTATTGAGGCTGCCATATAGAAAAGAATGGGATGCAGATTTATTAGCGCATTGCAATGCGTTACAACAAAAAAAGCCAGTGGTATTAAATGGCGACATGAATGTGTGCCATCAGGAGATAGATTTAGCCAGGCCTAAGTCAAATTATAATAAGTCTCCGGGTTATACCCAAGTAGAGATAGACGGAATGACCAATTTTATTAAGGCAGGATTTAAAGATTCATTTAGAGAATTTTATCCTGATGAGGTGAAGTATTCTTGGTGGAGTTTCAGGGGTGGAGCTCGTGAAAAGAACATCGGCTGGAGATTAGATTACATGTTGGTGTCAGAGTCTTTAATGCCTAAAGTGAAAGATTCATTCATACTAAATGATTTTCTAGGGTCAGACCATTGTCCAGTAGGTATAGAGTTGAGTTAATCGGATATAACCTACTGTTTGTAAATGGGTTATATAGTTATAAACATTGATAAGACTCTGAAGAAATACGTTTATCTTAGTCATGTAATTTACTAGTTTATATGTATATCATTTTCGATACGGAGACTACTGGTCTTCCTAAGAACTGGAAGGCTCCAGTTACAGATTCAGAAAATTGGCCCAGGCTGGTTCAACTAGCCTGGCAGCTACATTCTTATGATGGAAAATTACTAAGTACGGGTAATTATACAGTGAAACCAGATGGTTTTGATATTCCGTATAATGCAGCCAAGGTACATGGAATTACTACGGAAAAGGCACAGGCTGAAGGGATGGTCTTGGCTGATGTGCTTAATAAATTCTATGTAGATTTCGAAAAAGCTAATTATGCAGTAGGGCATAATGTAGAGTTCGATATAAATATAGTGGGAGGTGAGTATCATAGAGACAATAGAGATTTCGAACCTGTCACCTTAAAAAACCAGTTAGACACTAAGAAGTTCGGAACTGAGTTTTGTCAAATTCCAGGAGGACGAGGAGGAAAGTTTAAGTGGCCCACGCTTACTGAGTTACATCAAAAATTATTTGGAGAATCGTTTGGTGATGCTCATGATGCGGCATATGATGTTCACGCTACTGCCAAATGTTTCTTTGGGTTAATAAGCCATAATGTAATATCAAAAGAAAAAGGATACAGTATTGTAGTTTATGAGGCGCCTGAGCTTGATCAGTCAAATTTTGATAAGTCTAAAACCAAAGAAGTTCCTGCAAAACCTGAAGAAGCGATAATAAAAACACCAAAATCGGCAGTCTCTGCTGAGTTAGCTGATGTACCGTTTGTGCATCTTCATTGTCATTCTCAGTTTTCTATTTTGCAGTCTACATCTACAGTTTATGACTTGGTAGGAGCGGCTAAGAAAATGGAAATGAGCGCTATAGCTATTACAGATCATGGAAACATGATGAATACATTTTCTTTCGTAAGAGAAGCGCAGAGTCAAGGGATTAAGGCCATAGTGGGGTCTGAGTTTAATATCTGTGAGGACCATAAAAATAAGTCTGTTAAAGACAATGGATTTCAGGTGGTGGTGATAGCAAAGAATAAAAATGGGTATCAGAACCTTTGTAAACTTAGTTCGAAGTCTTTCACCGATGGGAGTTATTATGTTCCTAGAATAGATAAAGCCTTATTGCTTGAATTTAAGGAGGATTTGATTATTCTCTCAGGAGGACTCTGGGGAGAAATTTCTGGTAAAATATTAAACGAAGGAGAGAAGCAGGCGGAAGTGGCTTTTGTTTGGTGGAAGAAAGAGTTCGGTGAGGATTTTTATGCAGAAATAATCAGGCACGGAGTAGAGGAGGAGAATGTAGTAAATGAGGTTATTTTGAAATTCTGTGAAAAGCATGATGTAAAGCCTGTAGCGACCAATAATACTTACTATACTTCTCAATCAGAAGCAGAGGCGCATGATATTCTTTTATGTGTAAGAGACGCAGAAAATGTAAGTACACCGAAGAAATACCTAGGGAAGAGAGGCAGAGAATTTAGATGGGGTTTTCCGAATGATCAGTTCTACGTAAAGTCGAGTCATGAGATGAAGCAATTATTTGCTGATTTACCCCAAGCAATTAAGTCGACCCAAGAAATAGAGCAGAAGATAGAGCCTTTCGCGCTAGAGCGTTCTGTGCTGCTTCCTGAGTATGATATTCCAGAAGAGTTTATTCATGAAGACGATAAGAAAGATGGAGGTAAAAGGGGTGAAAATGCCTTTTTAAGACAACTTACTTACGACGGAGCTAAGAAAAGATATAGTGAAATTACTGATGAGATTCGGGAAAGGCTGGATTTCGAATTAGCGACGATAGTTAAAACAGGATATCCAGGATATTTCTTGATCGTTCAGGATTTCTGCAGTGCAGCCAGAGAAATGGGGGTTTCAGTAGGCCCTGGAAGAGGCTCTGCCGCTGGTTCGGCTGTAGCATACTGCACAGGCATTACTAATGTTGACCCTATAGCCTATGACCTCCTATTTGAGAGGTTCTTAAATCCAGAAAGGGTATCTATGCCTGATATCGACATTGATTTTGATGATGAAGGAAGAGGAAGGGTAATAGATTATGTAATTGATAAGTATGGCTCTAGTCAGGTTGCTCAGATTATTACTTATGGAACTATGGCTGCTAAGTCCTCGATTAGAGATACTTCTAGAGTTTTAGAGTTACCGCTTCAAGATGCGGATAGAATAGCAAAGCTTATTCCAGATATTAAGCTGAAAAAACTTTTCGGTTTAGATGATAAAGAGCTGAAAAAGAAATTAAGAACAGAAGATTACGACAGAGCTAAGCAGCTGATTCGGATTTCTCAAACCAATGGAGCAGAAGCCAATGTTATTAATAAGGCCCGCCAATTAGAGGGCACCGTTCGTAATACAGGGATTCATGCCTGTGGAGTTATTATTACACCAGATGATATTACGAATTATGTACCCATAGCCACGGCTAAGGATTCGGACTTGGTGTGCACCCAATACGACAATGCAGTAGCTGAAGATGCTGGTCTACTGAAAATGGATTTTTTAGGATTAAAGACATTAACTATTTTAAAAGACTCCGTTAAACTCGTTAAAGAGAAGCATAATATCGATCTCGATCCAGATACTTTTCCGCTGGATGATGAAAAAACCTATGAGCTCTTCCAAAGAGGAGAGACCGTTGGTATTTTTCAGTATGAATCTCCTGGAATGCAGAAACACTTAAGGAGTCTTAAGCCTACTGTTTTTGCAGATTTAATAGCGATGAACGCCCTTTATAGACCAGGGCCTATGGAATATATTCCATCTTTCGTTGCTAGAAAGCATGGAAGTGAAGAAATAAAATATGATTTAGATGCTTGTGAAGAATACTTAAAAGAAACATACGGTATTACAGTCTATCAAGAGCAGGTCATGCTTTTATCACAAAAGCTAGCTGGTTTTACAAAAGGAGAGGCAGATACTTTGAGAAAGGCAATGGGTAAAAAGAAGTTAGATCTTTTAGCCAAAATGAAGCCTCAGTTCTTAGATCAAGGTGCTGAGAAAGGTCATGACAAGCTAGTCTTAGAGAAAATATGGAAGGATTGGGAAGCATTCGCATCTTATGCATTTAATAAATCTCATTCTACCTGTTACGCTTGGATAGCTTATCAAACAGCTTATCTGAAGGCACACTATCCAGCTGAATATATGGCGTCTGTCCTTTCTAATAACATGAATGACATAAAGTCGGTTTCATTCTTTATGGAGGAGTGTAAGCGAATGAAAACAGAAGTTCTAGGTCCAGATGTAAACGAATCGGCATACAAATTCAGGGTAAATGATGAAGGAGCCATAAGATTTGGAATGGGAGCTATTAAGGGGGTAGGAAGAAATGCTATAGAACATATTGTAGGTGAACGAATAGAAAATGGAAGATATACGACTATTTTTAACTTCATAGAAAGAATGGAGTCCAAAGCAGTTAACAAGAAAAGCCTAGAAGGCTTAGTCTATGGAGGAGGTTTTGATAGTTTTGGATTGAAGAGAGCACAATATTTAGCCATAGACTCCAGGAATACACCTTTCTTAGATACACTGGTTAAATACGGACACTATCTAAGAGAACAAGTCAATTCCAGTCAGGTTTCTATGTTTGGTGGCGATTCAGGCGGAGAGGATGTCCCAGAACCTATGATTCCTCAATGCGAAGAATGGTCACCCTTACAAATGCTAACCAGAGAAAAAGAAGTCGTAGGAATTTTTATTAGTGGTCATCCCTTGGACGATTTTAAATTAGAAGTCAAACATTTCACTGACCCTCAGGGGTATTTGAAAATATTAGATCCTCATTCGTTTAATAATAGAGAGATAAAAATAGCAGGAATGCTCTCTGACGTTCAGCATAGAACTACTAAAACAGGGAAACCGATGGGTGTTTTTAATATCGAGGGTTATTCAGAATCAGTTAGAGTAATGTTATTCGGTGATGAGTATCTAAATGTAAAGCCTTTAATGGAGGAAGGTTGGTTCGTGTTTTTAAGAGGTGTGATGGAACCAAGAAGATTCGGGAATGACCCAAAAGAGCTGGAATTGAAGGTTAAATCAATGGAACTCTTAACAGAGTTAAGAGATAAAGTAGCTAAAGGAATTAACATTAAATTATCTCTTAATACTCTTACAGAGAGCTTAGTAGACGAGTTGTCTTTTTTGGCAGAAACGGAACCTGGTTCTTGCAGGGTGAATTTTTCGGTAAAAGGAGAAAAAGAACTTCTCGACTTTTCGAGTAAGACTAAGAGCATAAGGCTTTCTGATGAGGTAATTACTAGGCTAGAACGAATTCCAGAATTAGAGTTCAATTTAATATCTTAATTAACGCAAGATGTCAATAAGTTATGGAATGAAAAATGGCAAGAGTTTTGACCTGTAACAAATAAGAAATAAATTTGAAGAAAAACTAAACATATATAAAGATGGCTGTAGAATTCACAGACGCAAACTTCGAAGAATTAGCATTAAAGTCCGATAAGCCAGTATTGGTTGATTTTTGGGCTGAATGGTGTGGACCATGTAGAATGGTAGGACCTATCGTAGAAGAGTTAGCAAATGACTATGACGGTAAAGCTGTAATAGGAAAGGTAAATGTTGACCATAACAAAGAAATCGCGGCTAAATTCGGGATTAGAAACATACCTACTATTATCTTCCTTAAAAACGGAGAGTTGGTAGATAAGTCAGTGGGAGCTGTGCCTAAAAACGTGCTAACAGAAAAAATAGAGAATCTGTTATAAAAGGAATTCTTCTCAACAAAAAAGCCCTGAGTGAAAACTCGGGGCTTTTTTGTTTTTAAATTAAACCTTTCTTAATAATTAATAGAGAAAAATAGGTGGCGCAATATGCTCTTTGGAAATCAATTAATGTCTTTTTTCTGGACTTAGTATAGATATAATGGATAATACGATATCAACCATATTCAAGTTGATGATAGTATTGATCTAAACGCCATATCTGATAACGTTAGTTCAATATTGAGTAGATGTCTCCATCGAACTGTCCAATGATAGACATCGTTACATCACTGCCAACCCCATTGAATAAAACGCACAAGGTCCTGATCAAGATTAATGAAATAGCAAACTCAATCACATTACCAGTTATGATTTTTTTAGGGAATAGTAAGTTGTTTTGTAATTAAAGTGCAGGTATGTATATGATACGTAAAACAAAAAAAAGGGAAGTCTCATGACCTCCCTTTTTATTAATTCAGCTTAATTTAAAAGCTTATTCTTCTTTTACCTCTTCGAAATCTACATCTGTAACTTCCTCCTCAGCACTGGCATCACCTTGTTCAGCACCGGCATCACCTTGAGCTTCTCCTTGTGCATACATTTCTTGACTAGCTGCTTGAAAAACAGTTTCTAACTGAGTTAGAGACGAGTTGATGGCATCTATGTCTTGATTCTTATGTGCCTCTTTAAGAGCAGTTAAAGCATCATCTATTGGTTGTTTTTTATCAGCAGGAATCTTATCACCGAATTCAGTAAGTTGTTTTTCCGTTTGGAAAATCATACTGTCAGCTTTATTGATAGTTTCTACTCTTTCTCTAACAGCCTTATCCGATTCTTCGTTAGCAGCAGCCTCCTGCTTCATAGTCTCTATTTCGTCAGCACTTAATCCTGAAGAAGCTTCTATCTTAATATTCTGCTCTTTACCAGTAGCGTTATCCTTAGCTCCTACGTTAATGATTCCGTTAGCATCAATATCGAAAGAAACTTCGATTTGAGGAATTCCTCTAGGCGCTGGTGGAATATCAGAAAGGTGGAATCTTCCAATAGTCTTATTATCCGTTGCCATTGCTCTTTCTCCTTGAAGTACATGAATTTCTACAGAAGGCTGGTTGTCAGCAGCAGTAGAGAATGTCTGAGACTTTTTAGTTGGGATAGTCGTGTTAGCATCGATTAATTTAGTGAATATACCTCCCATAGTTTCTATACCTAATGACAATGGAGTAACGTCTAATAAAAGAACATCTTTAACATCACCACTTAATACACCACCTTGGATAGCGGCACCTAAAGCTACTACTTCATCTGGATTTACACCTTTAGAAGGCTCTTTGCCGAAGAATGCTTTTACAGCATCTACTACAGCAGGTATTCTAGTAGAACCACCTACTAAAATAACTTCATCTATTTCGCTTTTAGATAATCCGGCAGCTTTAAGAGCTGTCGCACAAGGCCCGATAGAACGCTTGATTAAAGAATCAGTCATTTGCTCAAATTTAGCTTTAGTAAGAGATCTTACTAAATGCTTAGGAATACCGTCTACCGGCATTATATATGGCAAGTTGATCTCTGTCGTTCCTGAAGAAGAAAGTTCAATTTTCGCTTTTTCAGCACCTTCTTTTAATCTCTGAAGTGCCATAGGATCTTTAGTTAAATCTAAACCTCCATTTTCATCTTTAAACTCTTGTACTAAGTAATCTATAATGACTTGATCGAAATCATCTCCACCTAAGTGAGTATCTCCATCTGTGGACAATACTTCGAATACTCCATCACCTAATTCTAGGATAGAAACATCATGAGTACCACCACCTAAATCAAATACTACTATTTTTTGATCAGTAGATTTTTTGTCCAATCCATAAGCTAATGCAGCTGCAGTAGGCTCGTTTATGATTCTTTTTACGTCTAGACCTGCTATTTCACCAGCTTCTTTAGTTGCTTGTCTTTGCGCATCATTAAAGTAAGCAGGAACTGTAATAACAGCTTCAGTCACATCTTGTCCTAAGTAATCTTCTGCTGTTTTCTTCATTTTCTGAAGAACCATAGCTGAAATCTCTTGTGGAGTATATTTTCTGTCGTCTATTAAAACTCTAGGAGTATTATTATCTCCTTTTACCACTTTATATGGCACTCTAGAAATTTCTTTTTTAACATCGTCAAAAGAACTTCCCATAAATCTCTTAATAGAGTATATAGTTTTAGTTGGATTCGTAATAGCTTGTCTTTTGGCTGGATCACCCACTTTTCTTTCGCCACCTTCTATGAATCCTACTATAGAAGGAGTTGTTCTTTTTCCTTCGCTGTTTGGAATTACTACAGGCTCGTTACCTTCCATTACGGCTACACACGAGTTAGTAGTTCCTAAGTCTATACCAATGATTTTACCCATTTTATTTTTTTTAATTTTTTAAATCTTAAAACCACTAAGTCAATCTCTGTGCCATAAGGATTATAAGAAATTCTGTCAGTAAGTTGGGTGACAAGCGTTGCGACGCAGGATTCCATTCATGACATTTTGACCATAATTTGGGGTTTAATTACCGAACTAGAGTGACATGTCCTATTAAGATTTCCTCTAAAGGGCTGAATAACTGTTTTACTTCGAGCTTATAATGGTACCCGCCAGCTTCAGCATAATAATCTCCCTCTTGATGGTTTCCGTTCCACCCTTGATTGACATCTTTTGTGGTAAACATTACTTCCCCCCATCTATTAAATATGGTAAAAGAATACTGTTTGGAATCCACACCTTTTAAGGATGGTTTAAATACTTCGTTTAAGTTGTCGTTATTTGGAGTGAAGCTATTAGGAATGAATACCTGAAGCGGAATTAAAAAACCTACGATTTCAGAATCTGAATCTACGCAGCCATATTCATCTTCTATTATAAGTTCTACAAGTATTGGATCACCACTAGGAGTTTCAAGTGGAATTTCTAGTATATAAGAATCATTGAAGGGGTAAAAAGTTCCATCAATATAAATAGTATTATAAATATAATTTCCTGTAGAAATGTCCTCCGCTGTGAGAATAGGGTTGTCTAGAGTTAGCGGAGTGCCAGACGTTGACAGAATGGCGTTAAGGTTACTTAGGGTTCCTAATTCTCTTGTGTAGACTGATTGACAATTATCTTCACTGGTAAGAATAAGCTGATAAGAGCCAGCGCATAAATTTTCAAATATACCATCACCAGTTAGCACGGCCTGAGGACTAGAAATACTAAAAGTATTTGAAGAGCTGACAGATATACTGCCATTACATGATTCAGGGCAGGTCTCATCTATTACCGATGTAGAAAGTAATACAGGGTTCTCTAACTCCTCTACTGTAAAATCACCATTAATAGAACACCCATTAAGATCACTCACACTGAAATTGTGGACTCCAGCGCATATTCCTGTTAGGTTTAAGTTTGATTCAGTTAGGTTGTCGAGTGTATAAGAATAGGGCAGCATTCCGCCAATAACTTCTACGTTAACATCTGCATCACACGTACTTCCGCAGATAGGTTCTCCTAAAGAGACGGTTGTATTTAATATGGAAAAACTAATATCTATTTCATCCGACACTTCGCATCCATCAGAGTTAGTAGCGGTAAATGCTAATGTATAAGTGCCAGAAGAAAGAGCCGTAACTGTAGGGTTTAAAATGGTTTCATTTGAGAAAAGAAGAGCAGTGCCAGCTGTCCATTGAATGTCTGTTACGTCTGAAGAAGAGGCGCTCAAACCGAAGGTTAAATCACATGAGAAATCATCTTCTCCAGCAGATATTTCAATAACAGATATTTCAGTTAAAGAAATGCTTTGTTCAGCCATACATCCTATATCATCTGTCAGGTTTATGGTGTAATCATCGGCTGGTAAATCCGTGAAATCAGTTCCAACTTGAACTACACTATTTAGAGAAACTTCAAAAGGTTCTTGCCCGTTTTCAATGTTAATAATGGAAATGATTCCTGTTTGTTCACCACATGACGGGTTTTCAGTGCTGAGGTTAAAAGTGAGGTTGTCAGAAGAGATAAAATTAAAGGTTAGATTTTCAATGATGTTCCCACAGTCATCATTTAGTAATCCTTCTCCTTGGCTGATTTCTAATATTAAATTAGAGTTCACAGTAAACTCTACGCCATCATCGAAAACTAAAGTGAATTCTGAAACAGAATTTAGTGTAGGGTCACATTCAGAAATTACAGTAACAGGAGAATATAAAGTTCCATTATCGAGTATGTTGAAATCATTAGCTTCCAGGTTATCACAGTTAATACTTTCAGACATAGTTACTGTGACATCTCCAGTACAGTCAGTTTGTACATCACTTATTTCCGGAGGTTCATTATCAAAAATAGAGGCTGTGGATTCAGTTAAGTCTAATGTATATCCCTCGGAATTTCCTGACCAGTCTTGTATGTATAATAAGTAAGTTTCTCCTTCCGTGACTGAAACATCCTGATTAAAAGCTGGACCGTTAAGGTTTCCTGGACCGTTTGAGTTTCCTATTCCACCACTGTCAGAACTAATTCCTGTAGGGCCATTAAAAAAAATATCACCATAAGAATTGCAACTAACTATAAATGAATCATCATTAGAAATGTCATCACATGAGCCTGTAGAAAAATCAAATAGGACCCAGTCATAATCCGAATCTACCCCATTTGGACTTAGTGTGAAACTTAGCATCCCTGAAGATTCTACCGTGAATGTGTACCACACAGAGTTGGCGTCAATAGGAAGGCAGGATAAAAAACCAGGAGGTAATTCATTGTCAATGTCTCCTGTTCCCGTATAGCCATCAGTTTGATTGTAGAATCCTTCACAAACAGGAATAGCGCCTGTACAGTCTTGTTCATTTTGAGAGTTCCCTCTATTTCCGGTGATTAGGAATAACATCAATGGTATTAAGTAAATCAGAACTTTTTCGGTCATTACACTTGTCTTATGGCTTTTTATACCAGCTGCTGTATTAAAGAATCCAAATTACTCGAATCAGCTGAATTCTTAACTAATACCACAGATAGTTTATAAACGTTGCAAATTTGGTCAATATAGAAGTGAAGTTAAAGTCAAACTGCTATCCATTTAGAAATATTCTAGTTTATGTATAAGCCCATCTTTCACTTAGATTTTTTTAATCTTCTGTTCTAGTTGCATATTCTGACCTAAGTCTTTTAACTTTTTTCTCTAACAGAAAAGAGCTCAAGCCCAATGTGATCATTGAACATCAATATTTAGACAGTGTTAACATATTCCGGGATAACTTGAGGTCATCGAAGAAAGAACTACTAAGTTTGTTTTGGCTTCCGCAGATTGTAAAACTATTCTTTAATTGAATCCCAAATGATATTAGAAGACCAGACAGGTCAAAAAATAGCTTTTTTAAAAGCTCCTCAAAGGGTCATTTCTTTAGTGCCATCACAGTCTGAGTTTTTGAGTGATGCTGGTCTAGGTAGTCGGTTATTAGGTGTTACTAAGTTCTGTGTGCACCCTAAATCGTTAAGAGTAGAGAAAACTCTAATAGGCGGGACTAAAAAAGTTGATATTAAGAAAGTAAGGAATCTTTTTCCGGACTTGGTGATCGCTAATAAGGAAGAAAATACGCTGGAAGATATTTTAGAAATAAGAAAGTTTTGTCCTGTTTGGACTAGTGATATAAAGAATGAAATAGACGCATTCGAGATGATGGATAATTTATCTGAAATACTTGGATTGAATTTCGATATATCTCAGCTAAAAGAAAAATTTGCAACGCTTAAAAGCTCTGGTAAAATTCCTGGTCGAGTTCTTTACCTCATATGGAGAAATCCATATATGTCTATAGGAGGAGATACCTTTATTAGCAGAATGCTCAATTTGACAGGCTTTGATAATGTATGTGAAAATTTATCTCGTTATCCAGTTTTAGATACCGAAGCTTTAGAGCAGTTAAGGCCTTCTCATGTTTTTCTTTCTTCTGAGCCATTTCCATTCAAAAGATCACATCTTCAGGAGTTGATGAATGTTTTTCCAGAGGCTCAAATAAAACTTGTAGATGGAGAAATGTTTTCATGGTATGGAACAAGAATGGTCAAAAGCCTGGAGTATTTTATTAAAGAGTTCTAGCTTAAGAAAAATCAGCCATAATTCATTATTCTTTGATTCTATTAACTAATCTTCCTCTTGCCTGAAGAGTTTAATCATCTTTTATAGGTTACAGTTCTGAGGGAGATACCCCTATATCTTTTTTCGTAGGGATTTTAGGTGCAGGGATTTTACCGCTGCGAATCAAGATCAATAAAATAACGCCGAATAACACAAAACACAGTGCTATAATCTCCGCCTGAGTTATAGTCATAAAGCCTAAATCGAAAAAATCATTAACTCTAATTTTTTCAATGAAGAATCGTTCTATGCCATTGAAAATAAAGTATATGGATACTATAGACCCAGCGAATTTCACTTTAGACCGCAGTCTCCATAATATTAAGAAAATTAGAGTAGCTAAGGCTAATTCATAGAGTGGCGTGGGATAAACAGCAGGTTCTAAATAAGTGCCATAACCAGGGAAGCTAGGAATTCCTGACTCTATCATTTCGGTGGTGATGGTTTTTCCTGTATACCCCCCCTTAGGATTAAAAGAATTTACAACGTTTACATTATTAGGGTAACTATAGGCCCAAAGCCATTCAGGGACCCAACTAGGACAAAGGTTAGTATTCGCTATTCCCCAATCTCCATCGCCAGATACATGACAACCGATTCTTCCTATTCCATATGATAACATCACTCCAGGAGCTAAAGCATCCATAAAATGAAGTGGACTGATTTTATGCTTTCGGGTATAAATAATAAGAGCTAGTCCACCACCTATCAATCCTCCGTAAATAGCTAGCCCGCCAAGTAAACCCTCTACAGAGGGTCTTCTGAAGAAGCTCAGCACATCATTTGGATCTTCTAAGCCTGCAAATATTTTAGCCCCTAGAAATCCAAATAAAGCAGCCACAATAGTTATGCTACCTACTCTATCGGAGGGTTTTACAAATACAATTTTCTCTATTGGTTCTGGCAATCTATCTTTTTCAGATTCTCTGTATCTCATGAATAAGAATGCCGCAGCTAAAACTAATCCACCGATTAAATTTCCTTCCAGACTCAAGAGAAACTTCTGGGGAAGATTGCCGTCCGCGAAAACCTCTGCTCTATTCAGAAAAATGTATAGAAATTTATAGCCGATTACGAATCCTAAAGTTCCGCTAGTAATAAAATCGAAAATGCTAGCAGGTTTGCCCTCAGTTATTTTTTTAGTTGTGTAAAAAAACAACCCTTGTTCTTCTTTTCTTTTCAATTCCCTGAAAAGAAGGTAATTAGCTGTTAAGAAGGCCAGAGCAACAAAGAAACCAAAGCTGTTCATCATCTTTAACCAAGGCCAGTCTATGCCGGTTAAATCGAGTAATGCGTGATATAAAGTAGGATACATATTAAACGAAAATAGGCTCTTTTATCTTACCATTGTAAATGCAATCTGCATTTAAGTCCATCAGTTTTACAGCTATAATTTGGTTCACGAGTTTTTCAGAATAGGGTATTTGAACTTTTAAATAGTTTTCCGTAAACCCTCTGATGAACCCATCATGATTATCAGACTCAAAGAGAACCTTAAACTCTTGAGAATCGAAACTCTGATAAAAAGCCCGCTGTTTCTTGCTAGACAATATTCTTAACCTTTTACTTCTCTTTAGTCTGATTGCCTTAGGAACCACATCAGTTTTTCTTACAGCGGTAGTGTTAGGTCTTTCTGAATAACTAAATACGTGTAAATAGCTAATCGGAAGGGAATGTAAAAAATCAAAAGTTTTTTCGAACTCTTTATCTGTTTCGCCTGGGAAGCCTACGATCACATCCACACCTATACTGCATTCGGGCATTAGCTGCTTAATGAGCTGAATTCTGTTGCTGTAAAGATCGGTCTTATACCTTCTTCTCATAGAAGTAAGAATAGTGTCAGAGCCGCTCTGCAGTGGAATATGAAAATGAGGAACGAACTTCTCAGATGAGGCACAAAATTTTATGATCTCATCAGTCAGTAAGTTAGGCTCTATGCTCGATATTCTAAGTCTTTCTATACTCTTTAAGGTATCCAGTTCGTTGATTAGTTCGAGAAAATTCTCATCGTTAGCCGTTCCGAAATCTCCTATGTTTACTCCTGTTAGAACTATTTCTTTAGCGTCCGTTTGAGCAGCTTTTTTGGCCTCTACCATAGTTTTGGCTACGCTAGAACTTCGACTTTTCCCTCTAGCTAGAGGAATGGTACAGAATGAGCAGAAGTAGTTACATCCATCCTGAATTTTCAGAAAACATCTAGTTCTATCTCCCTCGGAGAATGATGCAACAAAGTCTTTAGTTTTTTTAATAGCTTCTACATGAAATTCTCCATGCTGTCTTTTTTCTATATTTTTTAGATACTCTTTAACATTAAACTTCTCATTAGCTCCTAAGACTATATCTACGCCTGGTATTTCGGATATTTCTTTTGGTTTAAGTTGAGCATAACACCCAATTATAGCTATAAAAGCCTTTGGATTTATAGCTAACGCTCTTCTTACGATATTTCTGCATTTCTTATCTGCATGGTCAGTTACTGAGCATGTGTTTATAACATAAACATCCGGTGTGTCATCGAAGTTCACACGCGCGTATCCAGCATCGGTAAGTTCTTTTGCAATAGTGGAAGTTTCACTAAAGTTGAGTTTGCACCCTAACGTATGATATGCTATTTTTCCGTACTGATTCACTGCGGTGCAAAGTTAGGAATTAAAGAACGACATCAATAGGCGAAATTTTATTCTGTACACACTAAAAGAATAGGCATATTAGAAAACATAGTGATTCTAAGATCACTATGCTAAGAAGATAAATTAAGCGCTGTTTCTATCGAATGGCGTTCATGTTGATGAGAAAAAAGCAATGTGTGTGAGAATTATCTTTTATCTTAGTTCTTCTATTTAAATCTAGTTAATGAAGAATAATTGTTTTGTTTCATTGGTCTGTCTAATTTTCTCTGCTCTGTATTATGGTTGTGTTATTTCTGATGATTCGTCCTTTTCGGATGTTTCAGAGCAGTTGTCGGAGAGAGAGCAGTTGATGTACTCTAAAGACATCATGTTTTTTTCTCAAGATTTTCATTTGGCTTGTAGATATAAGGACCCTGTCGAACCTTATTTAGATACGTTGTCAAATTTGAGTTTAAATCGTTTGTCTGATGACTTAAATACTCAAGATGATAAATTAGCTTTTTGGATTAATATTTATAATTCTTTGGTTCAGTCTAAAATTATTTTAGATCAAAAGTCGTTTGAAAATAAAGATGTTTTTTTTAAGTCAAAAGACTTAAAATTCGGAGGTACTAATATCAGCTTAGATGATATAGAACATGGTATCTTACGTGGAAAAGTCTTTGGTAATGATTTTGTTGATACATTTAAATTAGATAGTCTTGATAATAGAATACATTTTACTATGAATTGTGGCGCTCATTCATGTCCTGCAATAGCCTATTACAAACCTTCTGAAATCAATGAGCAATTACTTTTAGCTGAGAATGTTTTTACACTAGCTAATTCTAGCTATGATTCTGTTTCAAATGTTTTACTTACCAGTGAGCTTTTTAGCTGGTTTAGGGAAGATTTTAATGGAGAGAATGGAATTATCAATATCATGAAAATAAATGGGGTGGTTCCTGAACATGTTTATCCTGAAATTAAATACGAAGCATATAATTGGGGTTTAAAACCGATGAATTATAAATAATTTATTTTGCGTTTGTTGACGCACATAACTTCTACTTTATGTTTAGGGAGCCAACAATAGAGGTCATTGTATTTCCTTTGGGAACGGTTGAACTTATTGTGAGGCTTTTATAGACTCAAGTGGGAGTAGTTGCTGTTTGTATATCCAAGAGGAGTTATTGAGCTTGAAAGTGGTCCCGAGTTTAACAGAATCTCATCAGAAAATCGCATTGTGTTGCGCAACAAAGATTCTGCGCATAATTCTGATATTACAAATCAGTTAGGGAATACGCTGAAAAGTTTGTATTTAGTGATATAGATAAGTTTATGTTTATTAATTTTAGCCAATTATACAATACACCGAAAAAAACAAATCAATGAAAAGAATTTTATTTTTTGCTACAATGATCTTATGGAGTGTAGGGTCCACAAATGGTCAGACATTTACAGATTCGAGTTCAGATTTACCCGAGGACTTAAACAGTGGAGGATGTGTCGCGGTTACAGATATGAATGGCGATGGCTTTGATGATATTTTGACGCTAGACGGAAGTTCAGACATAGTGATTTTCTATCAAAATTTAGATGGAGTGGCAGGTCTCACTTTAAAGACTTTTGGCTCTCTCAGCGATAATAATCAATGGGGTATGGCTGTAGCGGACATTAACAATGATGGACACAAGGATGTTTTTGCAGGAGGGAGTTATGATGGAGTTCATTACTGTCAGATTACTGATCCAGATAACCATGAGTTAATAGAATTAAACGAGCAAATGTATATGCAGTGTGTTAACATCGCTGACATAAACAACGATGGTTGGTTAGATGCATTTGGTTGTCATGATGATGCCGAATCTAATATTTGGAGTAATAACGGAAGCGGTTCTTTAGAGTTAGCAAACGACTTAATAGACATGGCGACAACGCCAGTCACAGACAACTCAGGCAATTATGGCAGTGTATGGTCCGATTATGATAACGATAATGATTTAGATTTATTTATTGCTAAGTGTCGTCAGTTTGTAAACACGCCAACAGACCCTAGAAGAATAAATGCGGCATTCATAAATGATGGGTATAACAACTACTCTGATGAAGCCTTAGAAAGAGGGCTTGTTGTTTATGAGCAGTCATGGACTGTTGATTTTGCAGACACAGATAATGACGGAGATTTTGATTGTTTGTTAACGAACCACAGTACAAATATGATGTTACTAGAAAATGACGGAAAAGGATTTTTCACAGATATAAGTTCTGGTTCAGGAATAGATGTTGCCGGATTCTTTTTGCAAGCTAAAATGGTAGACTTTGATAATGATGGTTATGTAGATTTGATAACTTCGGGAGGAGCACCAGGATTTTATAGAAACAATGGAGATAATACCTTCACTGATTTAAATATAGACATTATCCTTCCAGGTGATGACAACCTGCATTCTTTTGGATTGGGTGATTTAAATAGAGATGGATATTTAGATATCTACGCTAGTTATGGCAATACTTATGTCACTCCAGATTATGATCACGATGATAGGCTTTGGTTGAACGACGGAGGAGACAATAACTGGATCGGTTTTGATTTAGAAGGTTTGGAGAGTAATAAAGACGCAATTGGTGCCAAAGTTCAGATTTATGGAGATTTTGGCACACAGATAAGAGAGGTAAGATCTGGTGAGAGCTATGGAATTACTAATTCTAATCAAGTTCATTTTGGTTTAGGTTCAAGTAGTACAGTAGATTATGCTGTTATTAAATGGCCTGCGGGAAATGTAACTGTCATTGAGGGTGCTCCGATTGGAGAGTATCACTTTGTTGAGGAAACAAGTTGTGATGCTCCGGCAGTATTAGCTACGGCTAGTTCCACACTTATATGTCCTGGTGAAACCGCTATAGTTTCCGTGCCTTCTTCAGGAATTACTTTATGGAACAATGGAATGGTTTCCTTTCCAGCTGGAATGGCCTCCTCTTCTATAGAGATAACCACTACTGGAAATTATTCTGCGGTGGTTTTAGATGCTAATGGATGTGCATCTCTGTCTAATACTGTTTGTATTGGTGAAGATGAAGAGATAATTCCAGTGATTACTTCTTTAGGAAATCTCGAAGTATGTGAAGGAGGCAGTGTAACCCTTTCCGCACCAGATGCAGAAAGCTTCGCTTGGAGTAATAATGCAGATACGCAGACCATAGAGGTGAGTGAGTCTGGTGCTTATTCAGTAATGTTAGGAACGTGTGGTGGAGAAATAGAGAGTAATACTATAGACGTAACTATTTATGCTGGTCCTGAGAGTGATCCAGTTGCTGATGATGTATCGGTAGAGGAGGGGCAAATAGAATTAACGGCTACTGGAGGAGATTTAATATGGTTTGGTGATGAATCAGGTGAAAACCAAATAGGATTAGGAAGTCCTATTAATATTGATGTAACTTCTAGTACTACTGTTTATGTAGCTAATCAAGAAATATATGGGAATGTAGCATCTGAAAATGGGGGGAAAGAGACTTTTTCAGAGCCGGGACAGCACCATGGGAATAGTAATAATGGATTAGTTTTTACTGCAAATGAAGATATTATTATTGATGATGTTAAAGTTTATGCAGACGGCAGCGGAAGCAGAACCATCGTATTATACAACAGTTCATTTGAAGTATTAGAGTCTCAGGATTTTGATATTCCAGATGGAGAGTCTGTAGTAGAATTAGACTTCTTTGTACCTGCTGGTGAAGAATATATTTTAATCACCGAAGCCGATAGTGATCCCCAATTATGGCGAGATGCTGCAGGTTCAGGGGTTAATTACCCTTATGAATTAGGAGATTTAGGATCTATTACGGGAACTACAATAAATGGGTCTAATGAGTTTACATATTACTACTTCTTCTATGATTGGAACGTTTCTGCAGTACCTACCATTTGCTACTCAGATTTAGTGCCCGTGGTAATTACGATTGCAGGAATAGAAGATTTCGAGGCTATCTCTTCATTTTCTATCTATCCTAATCCAGCTACTACTGAAATAAGATATGAGTACAATGCTGTAAATGCTGGAACTATGCTCATCTCACTTACAGATGCTAATGGCAGATCAGTATATAAAGATTACATAGAGAGTCAAGTTGGTTCTCATCAAGGTGTAATCAGCTTAACTGATTTTTCTCCAGGTATGTATACGTTTACCCTAGTAGAAAATGGTAAAATAGCTTCAGAAAAGATTATTATAGAATAATAGAATTATTAGAAAATAAAAAGCCCCGGTTCCTAAATGGAATCGGGGCTTTTTTATAAGATGATTTTTTATTTAACTACTTCACTGTCTCTTTTAGATTTACGGTACAGGTGAGAATTGAAAATATTCCTCTTAGCGAATCTAAATATTTTATCAGAGTTTACCATTTTACCATATAATTTAGAAGATACACCGAAGTACTCGTATGTAGTCCCATCTAAGAAAGTAACTTCTAATACCTGTCTTTTATGCTGAAAGTCTGAAATTCCAGAAGTAGCTAATGTTTTTGTGTACTCTTCTAGATTGGCTTCTTTAGTTTCTGGAGCTATACTAACAAGAAAATGATAGCCATCGATTATTTCCGTGCTTTTCACCTCAGCTTCTGCCGCCTTAGGATCATCTTGAGAGAATTTATCAGGATGCCATTCTTTTACAAGTGAGCGATAACTCTTTTTTAACTCCTTTAAATCGATTTCATTTTCTATTTGAAAAAGTTTCTTGTAATCATTAATTCGTTTCACTGCAGGCTGTTTTAAAATTGAGCGCACAAAAGTACTCTAATTAATTAATAGCACAGTAAGAAATAATTACCAAGTCCCCCCTGGAGCGAAAAGGAAGTCTATTGGCGTGTCCACATCGTAGAGAATTTTATATCCTTTAGTCTCTCTTTCTGTATAAGGGACTAGCATTTCACTAATAGATTTAAATCCCTCTAGGGTCATGCAACAGAAAAATTTATGGTTATCTAAGGTCTGAATTCCTATATCTTCATCATTAATATGGAGAGAAAGTTCACAGTTTCTGCTCTCTACAAAGGAAAGTTTAGAGACATTAAATGCTTTTTTTTCCTGAATAACTATGAAGTCTAGAGCAGCCTTAAATGCTATGGCCTCTGCCATATTAGAATTATAAAGGCGAACTACACTTTCACCGAATTCATTTACGTTCTCTAAAAAATCTAAAGTCATGCTTGTTTTTCTGGATGTCAAAAGTCATTAAAAAATTAAAGAGGAAGCCTATAAATCAGTCTTAATTCTAAGGACAGACCATTTTCTAATAGAGGATCGGTTTTAGCTCTATCATCTCCTATTGATGCAGCACTAATTTTCAAGTCCATTTTTTCATCAGCACTATAAATGGCATATTTTCTAAGTATAGAATGGCCAACTTTAAAGTGAACCCAAATGTGTTTAGCACATTCTAGCTCGGTGAATAACCAAATATTATTGTCAGCTTTATCCAAATAAACATTGTTTAACGGGTCTTCTGGCTTTATAGAGTATGATGCGTTCAAGCCTTCATACTTAAGTCCTAACCTTAACTTATCTTTTGGTTTATAGACGAGTTCAATGTTCACAGGAGCTACTAAAGTCAACATCCATTTAGGAGAAGGAGTCCATTTAAATCCAAAAAGAGGGACGAACATAGGACCGAAAAATTCAGCGTTATAGTAAACTCCATACTTCCACTCAAAGTGTTCCGTTTTTTTGGTAGTCCCTAACGCCAGCCAAGCCTGCTGCAGATTATCTAAAGTTAGTTTGTTCTCATAACTATTTAGTCGAGACAAGCCTATAAAGAGCATTTTCGATTTTTCATTCCATTTATGCTCCCAGCCTAACTGAAGCATAGACGAGTAATAATTCAGTCCGTTTTTAGTAGAGAAAGACTCAGAATCTGTGATCGAATTCATCTGGTATCCTAGACCTATAATTAAAACATTAGAATCGTTCAGTACTAGTGGGAACTTAGCGTCTGTAGAAAAAGTGTTTAAGTGGCGTTGCAACGCTGAATTCTCGATCGTATTAAACGGTGAGCTTCTCCAGTAAATGTTCATTAAGTCCAAAGAGTTTTGGCCAGATGTCCAAAGAGCAGAAAAGAATGTTAATATAAAGAGTAAAAATTTCACATCTGAAATATACAGAAATTTGGCCTGTTCATTTTCATAGCTTTGTCAACTTAAATTTTCCGACATGATTTCAGTAGATGCCTTAGCGGTAGAATTTAGTGGTCAACCATTATTTAGTGATGTAACGTTCTCTATCAATGAGAATGATAAGATAGCATTGATGGGAAAAAATGGAGCAGGAAAATCCACTTTGATGAAGATCTTAGCAGGTGTTCAATCTGCTAATAGAGGAAATGTAAGAGCCCCTAAAGACGCCGTTATAGCATACCTTCCGCAGCACCTATTTACTGAAGATGATTGCACAGTATTCGAGGAGGCTTCTAAGGCGTTCGATTTAGTGTTTAACATGAAAGCTGACATGGATCGGTTAAATAAAGAATTGGAAACAAGAACAGATTATGAGTCTGAGGGGTATATGAAAATCATAGAGAAAGCTTCTGATTTAGGAGAGCAGTTTTATTCGATAGAAGAGATTAATTACGATGCTGAAGTAGAAAAAGCTTTACAGGGTTTAGGATTTAAAAGAGAAGATTTTCACAGGCAGACTAGTGAGTTTAGTGGGGGGTGGAGAATGAGAATAGAACTGGTAAAAATCCTTCTTAAAAAACCAGATTTAATTTTACTGGATGAACCTACGAATCACGTGGATATAGAATCTGTGATCTGGCTAGAAGATTTTCTGATTAATAAAGCTAAAGCAGTGGTAGTTATTTCTCACGATAAGGCCTTTATAGACAACGTTACCAATAGAACCATAGAGGTAACCATGGGGAGGATATATGACTACAAGGCTAATTACAGTCATTATCTCACACTCAGAGCAGATAGAAGAGCTCATCAATTGAAGGCATACCAAGAGCAGCAGAAAATCATAGCCGATAATATGGTTTTTATAGAGCGATTTAAAGGGACTTATTCGAAAACTAACCAGGTTTCCTCAAGAGAACGTATGCTAGAGAAGCTGGTTCCTATAGAAATAGATGAGGTAGATAACTCTTCATTGAAATTACGTTTCCCAGCATCTCAGCGTTCAGGAGATTTCCCTGTAAAAGTGAGTGAAATGTCTAAGTCATATGGAGAGCTTACCGTGTTTAGTGATGCGAATATGTCGATAGCTAGAGGAGAGAAGGTTTCCTTTGTAGGAAGAAACGGAGAAGGAAAATCGACTATGATTAAAGCTTTAATGGGAGAAATAGAATTCGAGGGAGTTTGTGAATTAGGACATAACGCTAAAGTTGGATATTTCGCTCAGAATCAAGCTTCACTTTTAGATCCAGAGTTAACTGTTTTTCAAACAGTAGATCAGGCAGCTAAAGGAGATGCCAGAACTCAGATTAAGAGTATTCTGGGTAGATTTATGTTTAGCGGAGACGATGTAGAAAAGAAAGTAAGCGTTCTGTCTGGAGGTGAGAAAACCAGGTTAGCCATGGTCAAACTTTTATTAGAACCAGTGAATGTGTTAATCCTAGATGAGCCGACGAATCACTTAGATATTAAATCTAAAGATGTGCTAAAAGAAGCGTTAACCAATTTTGATGGAACGTTAATTCTAGTTTCTCATGATAGAGACTTTTTAATGGGCTTATCTCAAAAAGTTTTTGAATTCAAGGATAAACGGGTAATAGAACATTTCGAAACTATAGATGATTTCTTAGAGAGAAATAAAATAGAAAGTCTGAAAGAGATAGATTTACTTTAAAGAGTGGTGAGCAATTTAGTGTTCGGCCAGAATGTATATGAAAGTCAAACTTCAACAGGAAAAAAACTTGTTTGTTGAAAGAAGGGGGTGTAACCCTCGCTTTTAATTATATCCTGTGTTCTGCAATACACGATTCACATTTATATTCTTCTCTTAATTAAATACATCAGAGGACTAACGAATAAGAGCCACGTGAGCAGTAATAGTTTCGGTTAATGTGTTTTCGAAGCGGTATGAAAACCTATAAGTATAAACATCAGAAGGTAAATAGTAGTCACTATTATTCTTATTGCCTAACCATTTAAACTCTGAATCAGTAGATTGGAAAACTACATCGCCCCATTTGTCAAGTATAATTATTTCGAAATAAGAGAATGGCCGAGCAGTTGAAACACTGAAGTAATCGTTTATTCCATCATTGTTGGGTGTAAAAGAATTAGGGATAAAAGGACCAGCCAGACAAGTCAAATCTCTAATTGGGTCTTCGGGAGCTAAACAGATTCCGCAGTTATCTAGACTCCACAAGCCGAAAGAAGTTCCATTACAGTCTAGGCAACTGTAATTGCATTCAAAGTCGCAGTTGGCCTCTGGTAAATAATTACAAGAGTTCACATCAGTACATCCTAGAACTGTTGGCTCTAAATCACATTCGCAGGTTAGGTCATTCCAGTATTCTATTCCATTTGTGCAGTCCAAGTCATCACACGGTTCAGGTAAAATAGGTGATCCAGAACATGGGACGCATATGTCTGAGTTAAAACAGAAATCTATGATTTCTAGATCATTCTCTGTACAAGGGTCTCCATCATCGCATGGAATTGAAATGGTCATTTCACATAGTAACACTGAGGTCCCAGCACAAGGTATGCAGACTAAATTGTTGTCGCATGCCGAAACAGTGATGATATCATTTTCAGTGCACATGTTTCCATCATCACAGGGCAAGTTCACAGTGTTTGTGCAGTCCACCGCAATGATTCCTGCGCATGGAACACAAATAAAACTATTATCACACGCAGCTACGGTGACTTCGTCATTGATAGTGCATGGATCGCCATCATCACAAACTATATTCTCTGTGTCATCACAACTTGGGGTAATAGTCCCTTCACAAGGGATACAAACTATAGAATCATCACATTCATCTACAGTTATTACATCGTCTATTGTACATTCATCTCCATCATCACAGGGAAGAGTAACTCCGTTGGCGCAAGGCACAGGGCCATTTATGTTATACGTGTAGTCTAAACAAATAGTATATTCTATAGAAATTAATCCTTGAGAAATGCCAGCTCCATTAGATGGACAGAAGGCTGAGGCTTCTGTCGCAGGAATAATATCTACACCAATAACAGAGTTAATATTAGGACTCACTCCACATCCAGATAAGTTTAAAGAATAGCTACCAATAGTAGGGGTTCCTCCCCCAAAATTACAGCCGGGAGTGAGTACATCTTGAACTATAGTGCATATAGAGTTCGTACTGAGGGCACAGTCGATAAGTACATTTCCGAAAATGGGTATTCCAGAACAGTTTGAAATACTATTTATTGCAACAATCTCAATATTAGCCACCACAGAAGTTATCTGAGCGTTTTCTAAACCACAGGGTAATTCCGGAGAAACAAAGTTATGCAGGTAACCTTCATTTACCACTTCTAAATTGTTATGTGCCCAGTCATTTCTATCAATACCAATTAACGCTTCATTTGTAGATTGACATGTGCTAAGTGTAAACTGACATAGGCCTGCACAACCAAAAAGTGTGACTAACAAGGTTAGCGATAGTTTTAATGCGATAAAGTTGTTTTTGATTACCAGCACTCGTTTATTTAATTTTAAATATAGTGTCAAAAATACACTAACCAAATCACATTAAATTTATTTACCGTGTCTAATCATTCTAAAAATTAACTCATTGGAACGGTTTTAGGATTGAGTCTTTGCCAGAAGATACTTCAAAATAATAATGCAGGAATTGGCGGTCAATCTGACTTAAACTTGGATAGTACATTTGTAATAAAGTCACTTTTTTAGCTAGTTACTAAAATTAGGGGTATAAAAAAAGGTGACTCCTCTAATTAAGAGGAACCACCCAATAGAAATTCATTTGTTTTAAAATTCTAGATCGATCGCTATATCAAATTCGTCATATATAGCGCTATCCTTTAACTCACCGAAGAAACTTTCAGAGCCATACTTCACATTATAATCTGTTCTATCTATTTTTAGGCTAGCTGATGCCTTATTCCCGTAAATAGAAGCCTCAAATTCGATTTCTTTAGTGATATCTTTCATTGTAAGATCAGCGGTAACAGTGTAAGAATTTTTTCCTGAGCTTTTTACTTTTTTCATTTTAAGCGTGGCAGTAGGATAAGCATCTACTCCAAAAAAATCATCAGATTTTAAGTGACCTTCTAGCTGACCTCTTGATTCGCCCTCCAAATCCGTGCATGAGATACTAGTTACGTCTAAGACGAATTCTCCTCCGGTTAAGATTTCGTTGTCGAATGTCAATGATCCCGAGGTAAGGTTCAACGTCCCCTCATGAGAGCCTAATACTTTATACCCTTTCCAAACTACCTTACTTGTTTTCACTTGCTTTTCACCATCTAAAATTACAGATGAGAAAGAAAAACTAACAGCTGCTATAGCTACAAGACCCAATATTGCTTTTTTCATGTTGTGTGATTTTTTTATTTATGTTGCAAAGTTCCACAAAATATTCACTCTATGAATTGATGTAGGTTAATAAAGGTGCTATTTCTCTTCGGATTTAATTTACATAAATAGTCTGGGGTTACTCCGCTTATGTTTTTCTTCGAGCACTCCGTCAGAAAACCCTTAATTGGCCTAAAAAACAAACTAGATATTCAGCAAATTTGGAACACGAATAGCCAGAGTGGTTTTTTAAGCCTTAATTCTCAGAAATAACATCCCTACTCCCACCAATTCATCCCCTCTAACGTATAGTGGAAAACATTATCATCAACAGCTCAATTCTCCCTCCAAAAAGTTCGAGAAGCACCCCTTCCTGCTTTAGAAGTATTTAATAGATTCTTGTACTATTTAAGGCAACGTATTAATTCTATCCAATGATCAATTAAACGTGTGTATGAAATATTTGCCTGTGTGTTCTGAAAAACGCCTCATAGCCAACACTTAGGATTGTTCCCCATAACAATTCACTAGTCATACTTTTTATCGGTCAAAGTGTCTTTTTCGTATTTGTTATGGATCGTTATTATTGCTAGACCAAAAAGAACAGCTGCAACAATTAAAATAGTGCTTACTAATCCGCTTACTCCAAAAGACATTCTTATTAAAATTGTCGATATGACAAATCCCGAGTTTCTGATAATCTTATGAAATTGATCGGTATAAAAGAAAGAAATCAAAAGCAGAACGACATCTACTAAAATAAGTGCCGTAAAAAATTGATCAAAAAA
>DDEI01000078.1:28756-38109 GCA_002336675.1 Flavobacteriales bacterium UBA1958
GTATATAACGCCATACCAAAAAACAAGGGCACTAGAATAACTGCGATTAATTTTTTCTTAATCACAAATCTTTCTATGACAGGTTTAATAGCTAACTGCTGAATCGGTTTTTGTTTTCCTATTTTTTGAAATAGAAAAATTAAATAAAAAAGTAAAAGAGAAGCAATTAAATCATAGGTAAACTGAAGATCTCCTTTAATTTCAAACCAATTTTCAGTAAGTTCCAGAGCTGATAAGTCCTTAAATAACTTACGTATGATAATTAACGTTATAATTTCATATTGTTTGGTTATATAAGTGGTAAAAGACTTCGGTAAATAGTAAATTAAGAGATAAACCTCATAAATAAGAATAAATGAAAAGGGCGTGTAAACTGCGGAGATAGGGTTTTTTAGTAATTCCGAGTCTGATGAAAAATCTATGAAACCGAATTTGGTAAAATAGATTATCGCCAAATGAATAAAAAAACTGAATATAGCAACCTTGAGAATGATTTTTTCAATTTTTTCTCGAGTATTCTGAGAAAGAAATTTATCGAAAAGAAATGTCACTATTTTGTTTTTCTGAGTCATGTCGCCTTGCTTTTGCTTAACCTAATGGCTGAAATGTATTTAAAATGAACTACAGGTTTACAGGAAACCGATTGTTTTTAAATAATCTAACATATCCATTGGAGGGTAATGCAGATGTGAATACTGAATTTGATATCTTCGAGTGCCTTTTTTTCTGTTATTTATTTGTGTTCTTTCTAGTATTATTCTTCTTGACTTACGAAGTTAATGAATTTTAAATGCCACTGAGTTGGTCGAATAGATGGAAAACTATTCTGTGATTGAAAGGTTATAGATTTTTAATATTCTAAACTTAAATTTGCTAGTAATTCATTAGTAAAAAAATAGGAATAATGCTAAAAAAGCTAACAAAAATAGATATCATAATGCTTTCCGCAGCATTGTTGTGTCTTGTGTTTTCTGAAGTTATGTGGTTTCAAGGAGAAAAACAAGGTGCACTTTTTATAGGGTTGTGGGTTCCCTCCATTCTTGGTTTTGCTGTTTATTTGAAGCTTCTAAAAATTGATAACAAATGAGTGAATTAGTTCCATATCTGGCAGGCGTAGTTTCCATTATGTTTGGCATAGGCTTCTTTTTGGCGCTGCAGGAGTTAAATAAAATGGACTAGCTACAAAATTGCTTGGTTACTCAATGTTTTCTTAATTTATTTATATCTATATCTCTATCTCTTCAATATCGAGCGATTTAGGCTAACTAGAATATTTCGGTTCATGTCATGAAACAAACTACAAACACGAGTTTAATACTAATTTTCTAATTTTTTTTACAGGAAATTACTTTCATTGGAAAACAGAAATGAAGAAACGTATTTATTCGTTTATGAATTTAGCTTCGTTTAGTTGAATCATTAGTACCCAAGTAGTCAATTATTAAAAAGCAGCCGTTCATGAATTCATAATCCCCTCTTGATTGTCTATACTTTCATCGTGCAGCGCTCTGAGGTAATTGGTGATAAAATCTGAGCTGAGCCCATATCTGTCGGCTTTCTTTAAGGACTCAGAAAATATGCGGTTCCACCGTTCATCTTGGAGTATGGTAATGCCCTTTGTCTTTTTGAATTTCCCTATCTGTTTCACCACCTTCATTCGGTCTGATAGGAGAGAGAATAGTTTCGCGTCTATAGCATCTATTTCAGTTCTCCACTGCAGTATAGATTGTTCGAATGCCGGAGTAGTAAAGTTACGTTCACGCAGCACTAGTGAATCTATTAATCCGGCATACACTTCAGGGACTATTTGTTGCTTAGCATCGCTCCACGCTTCATCTGGCGTAATGTGAGATTCTAACATCAATCCATCGAAGTTTAGGTCCATAGCTTTCTGAGCGACGCGCAACAATAGATCCCTTCTTCCACAAATATGACTTGGATCGTTAATCAACGGAATATCTGGTCGCAGTCTTCTCATTTCTATAGGCAATTGCCATAGCGGATTATTTCTATAGATACTCTGGCTATAATCGGAAAATCCTCTGTGTATACTAGCCAATTGTGTTATACCTGCTTTCTCGAATCGTTCTATTCCACCCAACCATAAGGCTATATCCGGATTGATAGGGTTCTTCACCATGATAGGAATATCTACCCCAGTTACAGCATCTGCTATATCCTGAACAGAAAACGGATTCACTGTAGTTCTAGCGCCCACCCACAGCACATCTATTCCGTGCTTCATGGCTAGTTCGACATGCTTAGAGTTGGCTACTTCTACACAGGTTTTAAGACCCGTAATTTCTTTAGCCTGAGTGAGCCACGGAAGACCTACTTCTCCCACACCTTCGAAAGAATTAGGCCGCGTACGTGGTTTCCAAATCCCAGCCCTAAGCAAGTCTATTTTTCCAGTAGCTTTTAATCTCACAGCAGTTTCTACCACCTGTTCTTCAGTCTCAGCACTGCAAGGTCCTGCGATTAGAAAGGGAGATTTTTTTTTAGTAGATGTGAAGTTAATTCGAGATGTGATCATATTTATTATACTGGGAAGGCTTTATTAATAATTATCTGGATGAAAACTCATGTCACCATCTGCTAAGTGTCTAAGAAGTGGTGAGCATCTGTATCTATCTTCTCTGTATGTTTCATAGAGGTTGTCGAGCATATCTACGCATTCCTCTATGCCTATATCATCTGCCCACTGGAGAAGTCCCTTTGGATAGTTCACCCCTTTAGTCATAGCTAAATCTATATCATCTGCAGAAGCGATGTTGAGGTAAAGAGCATCGGCAGCCTCATTAATCAGCATGATTACTATCCTATCTACGATATAGTGGTGCAGGGATTCACTTAGAACTATTTCTGGTTCCACCGCGCCCTCAGCGTAATCGAAATACCCTCTTCCAGATTTACGTCCTAACCATCCAGCATCAGAATGTGCTTTTTGAGTAAAGCTAGGTTTATATCTCGGGTCGAAATAGAAAGCAGTAAATATAGATTCTGTCACAGCATAGTTTACATCATTCCCTATGAAATCCATTAATTGAAAAGGACCCATTTTAAAATCACCCACTTCTCTCATCGCGTGATCTATAGTAGCTAATCCTATTGGCCCTGCAGGAACTATTCCCTCTTCATAAATTCTTAAAGCTTCACCGTAAAAAGGTCTAGCCACTCTGTTCACTATAAACCCAGGAGTATCCTTAGCCATTACGGTCACTTTACCCCAAGAATCTATCAGTTCTTTTGATTTCTGTGTAACTTGAGCTGCGGTTTGCAACGCTGGAATAATCTCCACCAATGGCATAAGAGGAGCTGGATTAAAGAAATGAATTCCTATTACTCGCTCAGGTTTATGACAAGCTGCTGCTATGGCACTTATAGATAATGATGAAGTATTGGTGGCAAGAATACAATCCTCGCCAACTATTTTCTCCAACCATCTAAACACCTCTTTCTTCGACTCAAGTCTCTCCACTATGGCCTCTATTACCAGATTACAGTGCTCCAAGTCCTCAGCTTTAGAAGTGAAATGAACATTTTCAAGTATGTTACGGGCCTGTTCCTGAGTGCGCTTTCCCTTGGCTACCAGCTTTTTCATTAAAGCCTTGAGCTTGTCAGATGCTTTCCGCAGCGCCTCCTTTCTATTGTCATTTACGTAGATCACGCATCCGTTTTCTGCAGCTACTTGAGCTATTCCGATACCCATGGCTCCCGAGCCGATTATTCCTATAGTCATGAACAAATTTTTATGCGAAGGTAATTCCTTCTGAGTTTTCAATTCTTAGTTTTAAAGTGATTTTTTTAACTTCTGACATTACTGCTTTTGGCATACATTTAGCGGTGCAATTTGTGTGCGATTATTCAAAGTGTAAAAGTCATGAAATTAACCCTCATATTATGTTTATTCTCATTTCAGTTCTTATCAGCCAATGGCTCTGTAGCTGCAGATTATGAGCTCACAAAGCTAGAGGAATCTGCACCACCATCACCCTTAGTGGGCTTCAGTCATGCGCCATTGGATGCTATGCTTAGAAAATATGTGTCAGCCACAGGTAAAGTCGATTATGCCAGTTTTAAAAATGATCCCACTATATCGCGCTATTTAGGCATGTTGGAAGCTGCCACGCCATCTGCTATGAGTGAAAATGAAGAAAAAGCATTTTGGATTAATGTTTATAACATCCATACGATAAAATTGATCATTGATAATAAGATGCCTAAAAGCATAAAAGATATAGGATTTCCGTGGGATAAGAAGTTTATAAGAATAGCGGGAAAAACGTATAGCCTTAACCAAGTAGAAAATGAAATTTTAAGACCTAAGTTTAAAGATGCTAGAGTTCACTTTGCCATTAATTGTGCTTCTATCAGTTGCCCTAAGTTGCACAATTCAGCATTTACTGCCTCCAATATTGAAGTTAAATTAGAACAATTAACTCGTGAGTTCGTTAATGATTCAGCTATGAATCAGTTTAGCCCGGGCAGAATTAAAATATCCAACATTTTTGATTGGTACGGAGAAGACTTTGAGCAGGGTGGAACAGTCATAGATTGGCTTAATCAGTATTCCGACGTTAAGATTGACGGGGGTGTTAAAATTGGATATAAGAGTTATAATTGGGGTTTAAATATCCGCTAGCAGAGCGGTAAAATTATACAAGGCGGGGCTGTTAAACCTGTCCTTTTTGGTTGTTTGTAAAAAAAAAGAAAATGGAAGAAGCGTTAGATTATAAATATGTACTTCTGCGGAATGCAGATACCGCGACTCGCACTGAGTTTGTTAAGAATACCTATAAACATTTAGCAGGAGCGGTTTTAGCTTTTATCGTAGTAGAGACGATTCTACTCAGTATGCCTTGGGCTAATGCTTTAGCTCAAGCTTTAGTAAGTAGCGGAACCTCTTGGCTTTTAGTCTTAGGAGGGTTTATGTTTATTACTAATTATGCAGAGAAAATGGCTAGGAAATCTCATGATAGGAGAAAGCAATATCAGGGATTAGCGTTATATGTAGTAGCCGAGGCTATTATATTCTTACCCCTTATTATGATGGCTATTTCTGCAGGAGGCGGAACAGAATTGATACAGCAGGCAGGACTAATCACGCTAGCATTATTTGGAGGGTTAAGTTTAGTGGTGCTTAAAACGGGAAAAGACTTTTCATTCTTAAAAACGGCATTGACAGTAGGAGGGTTTGTAGCTATGGGCTTAATTTTGGCAGGTGCTATTTTTGGTTTCAACTTAGGGTTAGCATTTTCGGGAGGAATGGTAGTATTAGCTGCGGGTTCTATTCTATATCAGACCTCCAATATGGTTCATAAGTACTCTACAGATCAGCATGTTGCAGCAGCATTAGGATTGTTTGCCTCGGTAATGTTACTTTTCTGGTATATACTAAGTATTTTAATGAACAGGGATTAGGCGCCTCCTAGGCGGCGTTGTTTGAAGAGTTAGTCTCTATTTACATCAAGAGGGAGTGTCAGAAAAGAGGCTGGCTAGTTTAGCTTTGACCTAAAGGTTCAGAGAAGATGAAGTTAGAGTATGGTGCGCTTTTTGGTCTTGCTCAACTTGAATAATTTACAATCGGCCATTGCTTCCAAATAGATAGGCAGGGTTTACTATTAATAATTTAAAAAAAATGAGCGACATCTATTATGATCCTAAGGATCTAAGAAATTTCGGAAAGATTACTGAATGGCAAAAAGAACTAGGAGAAAAGTTCTTTGATTGGTACGGAGCAGTGTTTGCAGAAGGCGCACTTTCTGCTAGAGAAAAGTCATTAATAGCTATTGCAGTAGCACATTCTGAGAGCTGTCCATATTGTATAGATGCCTTCAGTAAAGACGCATTACAACGAGGAATATCTAAGGAAGAAATGATGGAAGCAGTACATGTGGCAGGAGCCATAAAAAGTGGCGCTACCATGGTGCATAGCGTCCAGATGATGAATAAGGTAAATAAATTAAGTATGTGATATGGCTGTGAAATCATTACTAGCAAGAAAAGATGATCTATCAATAACGGCTAATCAGCTTATACGGTTGAATAGTGAGCCATTTTCGAATGGTGAATTGGAGTCTTTCCGAAAGAAATTGGAGAAGCAGGGATTGTTTCCATTGAAGCCAACTGGCCTGGATGTTTTTCAGGTGAATGTTGGTTATATGTGTAATCAAGTATGCTCTCACTGTCATGTTGACGCTGGTCCCGATAGGAAAGAGATCATGACCACTGAGACCATGCAGATTTGTATAGATGTGTTAAAAGAGTCTGGTGCTAAAACCCTCGATTTAACTGGTGGAGCGCCTGAGATGAACCCTAATTTCAGATGGTTTGTGGAAGAAGCGTCTAAAGTAGGAGTGGAGGATTTTATAGTACGTTCAAATCTTACTATTATCCGCGCCAATAAAAAGTATTATGATTTACCAGATTTTTTTAAGAAGCATAATATACACGTGATAAGTTCCCTGCCCTATTATAAGCGCGGTAAAACGGACCAGCAGCGTGGAGACGGTGTTTTCGATAAATCAATTAAAGCGTTGCAAACTCTGAATGATGTAGGTTATGGTGTGCCTGGTTCAGATTTAAAGTTAGACCTAGTATACAATCCATCGGGAGCATTTTTACCTGGAGATCAGGCTGCTATGGAGAGAGATTTTAAGGAAGCGCTTAAGGAAGATTTTGATATTGATTTTCATAACCTATTTGCTATTACTAATCTTCCAGTGAGTAGGTTTTTAGAGTACTTGGTAGCCAGCGGAAACTATGAAGATTACATGTATTCACTGGTAGAGGCCTATAATCCAGTGGCAGCAGAAGGAGTGATGTGTAGAAATACGATATCTGTAAGTTGGGATGGGTATTTATTCGATTGTGATTTTAATCAAATGTTAGCTTTGCCTATAAATGCGAAAGGAAAGCATTTAAAAGATTTTAATTTAGATGACCTTAATAAAAGAGATATCACTATTTCTCAGCACTGTTTTGGATGTACTGCTGGTGCAGGTTCTAGTTGTCAGGGAACGGTGGTTTAATTAAACTAAAAATAATGAAGACCGTTTTCCAATTATTAGCTTTTATCCAAGTGTCACTTTTGGGCTGTGCGCAAGTAACTTATGAGGAGAAGTTGGAGAGTTTATATAAAGGCACTGTAGAATTGGTGAAAGTAGATAATTTACCGCCGGGTGCTGTTCTTATAGACGCTAGAGAAATAGAAGAATTTGCTGTTTCCCATATTCCTCAGGCTATCTTTTCGGGATACAAAGATTTTAACACGCAAGCGCTAAAAGATTTATCTAAATCAGACCCAATAGTGGTTTATTGTTCCGTAGGTTACCGAAGCGAACGCATAGGTGAAAAACTCCAGATAATGGGCTTTTCGAACGTACATAACCTCTATGGAGGTATCTTCGAATGGATAAATACTGGTAATGAAGTAGTGGATGCTGAAGGCTTACCTACCGAGAAAGTTCACGCTTATAATAAAAAGTGGGGGCAGTGGCTCACCTGTGGTGAAAAGGTATATTAAAAATGGAAAATCATGTTTTAGCCATCATGGCTAAATCTCCCGAACAGGGAAAGGTAAAAACTAGATTAGCCAAATCCATTGGAGAGGAGGGAGCTTTGGCTGTTTATAAGAATTTATTGAATTACACGCTGCGAGAGGCTAATTGTGCACTTTGGGAGACCACAGTTCATTGGGCAGGTAATCCTAAAAACGAAGTAAATATTTATGACTTTAACTCTACACCTCAAAAAGGCGAAGAGCTAGGAGCGAGAATGGAAAACGCTTTTGTTTTTGAATTTAAAGAAGGAGCAGATAGGGTGGTTATGATAGGCACAGACTGTGCTGAAATATGTCTCGGGCATATAGAGAGAGCATTCGGCATGCTTAAACTACATGATGTAGTAATAGGTCCAGCTAAAGATGGGGGTTATTACCTGATAGCTATGAATGAAATGCATCCTGAAATACTTAAGGATGTCCCGTGGAGCACAGAACATGTGTTGGAAATAACGAAGGAATTAGCAGAAGAAAACCACTTAAGTGTTGGCTATTTAGAAACACTGAGCGATGTAGATCAAGCTTCTGATTTAGAAACACACCCATGGTTGATTAACGAGAAAACTGATAAATAGAACATTACGCCATGTATTCAGAGTTAAAAGAAACTACATCATTTTTACAGTCGAGAGGAATTATCAATCCAGAAATAGGAATAGTTCTAGGAACAGGCTTAGGTAATTTAATTACTGAAATAGAGATCGAGATAGAAATTAGTTATAACACTATTCCTAATTTCCCTGTAGCTACTGTAGAGTTTCATTTCGGAAAATTGATTTATGGAAAAATAGCAGGTAAGCAGGTGTTGGCTATGCAAGGTAGATATCACTATTATGAGGGTCATAGTATAGAACAAGTGGTTTTCCCGATTCGAATTATGAAGATGTTAGGAGTAAGTAAAGTACTGATGAGTAATGCCGCAGGTTCTGTAAATTTAAACATGAAAAAAGGAGAGCTTATGCTACTTGATGACCATATAAATCTTCAGCCTGCTAATCCCTTAAGAGGACCTAATCTAGATGATTTAGGTTCTAGATTTCCAGATATGAGTGCTCCCTATAATAAGGAGATGAATGAAGAGTTAAAAAATATCGCAAAGCAAAACGAGGTTACACTTCATGAGGGCGTTTATGCATCAGTGCAAGGGCCAAATTTAGAAACTCGAGCAGAGTATAGAATGCTTCAGTTAGTAGGAGCTGATGCTGTGGGAATGAGCACTGTTCCAGAGGTAATAGCGTGTAATCACATGGGAATATCATGTGTGGCTATTAGTGTAATTACTGATGAGTGTGACCCTAAGAATTTATCCCCTGTAGATATTAGTGATATTATAGCTACTGCGGCTAAAGCGGAGGTGAAGTTAACCCAGCTTTATACGGAGTTAATAAAAAATATGTAGGCGGATCCCTACTAAGAATTAAACCCTTTAGTAATAGTTTTCTAATGGGTTATGTATTTTAATAAAAAGTCCAGAAAGGATAGTTTAATCTAACGACTACTTTTTAGAGATTCTGCCACTCAGCGCACTTCCCGCACCTTGTTTTTTTTGCCTGTCAGATGGTCTAGCTGTAGGTTTGTGGTCTATTCTTTTGTCAGGCATGGGCCCTCTTTTTTCTATGATTAAACCGTTTAAGAAATTTCTAAGAAGTTGGTCTCCGCAGGGCATGTATTTTGGGTGGTCTTCATTTCTAAATATAGCGCCTAATTCACTCTTAGTGATGTCCATGCCGGCCATTTTCACTATTCTTTGAATATCGTCATCCCTGTATTTAAGTGCTACTCGAAGTTTCTT
>DDEI01000059.1:0-144 GCA_002336675.1 Flavobacteriales bacterium UBA1958
AGAAAAGAGTAAAGAGGCGAAGAAGGCTTCTTAGTTGGAAGTTATAAAAACACTATCTCACTAATCGGAGGATAGCTAATATCAACGGTTTTGAAGCTCAGAACCCACCCCTAGCCCCTCCAAGGAGGGGTGCCAAAAGGGCGG
>DDEI01000059.1:361-736 GCA_002336675.1 Flavobacteriales bacterium UBA1958
TCAAAGGTTTTGAAGCTCAGAACCCACTCCTAACCCCTCCAAGGAGGGGAGCGAAAAATGTTGGGCTCGGATGCCAATTAAAAACAAAGAATATTCCCCTCCCCGGAGGGGTGCTAAAAGGGCAGGGTGGGTCATTGCAAGGCACACCTTTAAAAAAGAATAAAACTCGAAAAAATGAGTACAAAGAAAGAATGGCCCATTTGGGAAGTATTTATCAGAAGTAAAAATGGATTAGAGCACCGCCACGCGGGTTCTCTTCATGCTGCTGATGCAGAAATGGCTATGGAAAATGCCAGAGATGTGTACACAAGAAGACAAGAAGGTGTAAGCCTTTGGGTAGTAGAATCTAAGCATATAGTAGCTTCGAATCCTGAG
>DDEI01000059.1:1143-3017 GCA_002336675.1 Flavobacteriales bacterium UBA1958
TTAAAACACATGTAATGGAAAACAAGTTGTACGATTACATACTTTCTCTGGGAGACAACTCGCTGATTTTAGGACATAGACTTTCTGAACTCTGCGGACATGGCCCTAGCCTAGAAACAGACATAGCACTGACCAATATTTCTCTGGATTTATACGGACAAGTAAGAAACTATTTTCAGTATGCTGCTGAACTAGCTGGTGAAGATGCTTCTGAGGATTCAATAGCGTTTCTAAGAGCAGACAGACAGCATAAAAACGTATGGCTAGTGGAACAGCCAAATGAAGATTTTGGACATGTAATTTGTCGTCAGTTCTTATTCGATTCTTTTCATATGCCGCTCATGAAACAGCTGTGCGAAAGTAAAGATGAGCGTATATCTGCCATAGCTAAAAAATCCATCAAAGAGTCCAGCTATCACGAGCGTTTCTCATCGGAATGGATGAAGCGTTTAGGCGCAGGAACTGAAGTTTCTAACCGGAAAGTACAAGCTGCACTGGATCACTTCTATCCATTTGTAAATGAGTTCTTCCAAGAAACTCCGCTTGATAAAGAGATGAAAGAAAACGGAATAGGTGGAGATTTACACGCTATAAAAGAAGTGTACTTCAAAAATGTACACGCTCTTCTATTAGAAGCAGGGCTTACCATTCCAGAACCAGACTGGAGACAAACAGACGGAAAACTAGGATATCATTCAGAACATTTAGGCTTCATACTGGCAGAACTTCAGTATATGCAAAGATCATATCCTAACTCGGATTGGTAGACTTGAGGTTAATCTCGAATAAACAGCTAACTCATTCAAATAAAAAATTGATTACAGTAGACGAAATATCATCTGAGGTAATGGATATAATCCGTACCGTCCATGACCCAGAAATCCCTGTATTAACAGTTATAGATTTGGGTGTGGTGAAGAAGGTAACCGTGGAAGGAAAAAGGGTGTTTATCAACCTTACTCCTACTTATTCTGGTTGCCCGGCTATGGACATGATATCTGATGATTTAAAGTCTGTATTAAAAGCCGAAGGGTACGAAGCCGAAATCAAGCTCATCCTCTCTCCTGCTTGGAGTACAGATATGATTACCGAAACGGGAAGAAAAGCCATGGAAGTTTACGGTATAGCATCACCTTTAGAACCTTCCAACGATATTCTAGCACTTACAGAAGATGCCAAGATAGTTCCCTGCACTAGGTGCCAATCTAAAAACACTAAGTTAGTTTCTCAGTTTGGAAGCACCGCGTGTAAAGCACTATTCCAGTGCAATGACTGCCATGAGCCTTTTGATTATTTTAAGTGCTTGAAGTAGATTTACGACTCACACTCGTGCCCCAGTGACCATTTCATTAACCTGTTCTGCAAGAAAAGATTCTAAAACTCCATTCCTTCTAAATCTTTCTCATAAAACCTTCCATTAATCCATTCCGAATCTAGCTCAGCATTGTACTTATTGTAAAACTTGATAGCCGGTTCATTCCAGTCTAAAACCTGCCATTCCATACGTTTTACTTTTTTCAGTTTTGCTACGCGTATAACGGCCTCGAATAATTTACTCCCTACTCCCTCTTGTCTGGAAGCCTCTCTTACTATTAAATCCTCTAAATAAAGACAGCTTCCTTTCCAGGTGGAATATTTGTAATAATAGAAAGCCATGCCTATGATTTCAGCTTCTTTTTCTGCCACTATCACATGAAATAATGGGTTCTCACCAAATCCATCTCGTTCTAATTGAACTGCAGTCATCTCCATATCCTTTTCTGCTTTTTCGTAGATAGCTAACTCGGTGATTAAATCTACAATGCTATCGCAATCTTCTACTCTGGCTTCTCTTATTTCTATATTATTCATATCCTATTTCACTATTTAGTTCT
>DDEI01000053.1:0-2054 GCA_002336675.1 Flavobacteriales bacterium UBA1958
CTTACTTGCAGCCTTATATAGGAACGGGGATATCAAGTTTCGAATTCTTGTCTAAAGCTGATTTGTTAGATGCTCAGGGGAATGAATACAATCTATGGTCAGACGGAAGTCTTATGAGTCTTCCTGAATCAGCTCCTAATGTTTCTGATGCTGTAATGGTGAAAAGAGATTATGTATATGAAACTGACTTAAGGGGATTAAATAAAGGTGAGAATAGTAAATACTCAGACAGAACTATAAGCATTCCTCTCTCTGCAGGAGTTAATTTCAAATTCAGTAAGCATTTAAAAGGACAGCTAGGAACCACATTATTCTTTAACATGAATGATTTAGCAGATAACGTAAATGATTCGGGATCGTCAAGTGACGGAAAGAAAGATAGGTTCTTACATTCTTCTCTATCTCTGAGTTACGATTTACACATTCCTACTAAGAAGAAACCAAACTTTGATGTGGAGTTTGATGAAAACGTAGAAGAATTTTTTTCCTATGAGTTTTGGGATTCCGATAAAGATGGAGTTGCTGATATAGATGATGATTGTTTAGGACATCCAGAAGGAATAAATGTAGATAAAAAAGGATGCCCATTAGATTTTGACAATGATGGCGTAGCAGATTACAAAGATGATGAGCCTGCTACTAAAAACGGATTGTTAGTAGATGAGTACGGTGTAGCTATACAAGATGAAATGTTCCTCGACCAGTATATGGTTTGGATAGACTCTTTGGGAGTTAATAAATTTGATGAGTTGTACAATAAAGTAGAAGGTGAAAAAAATGAACAAAACTTTACAGTTCTTATTTTACCAAATAAGAGAGGAATGAATCAGTCTGAAATTAACTCCATATTAGCAGAGGAAAATGTAAGAGCTACTAATGAAAATGGAGAAGAAGGATTTTTAATAGGAGATTTTGAAACTTTGCCTGAGGCTGTAAATAAGAAATTAAATTTAGAAGAAAAAGGCTTAGTAGGTTCGGTTCAGAAGGAAATAGGCGAAAAAAGGTTAGATGTAGATGCCGAAATAGGAGCGTTAACTGAAATAATTTTAGAGAGAGATAGAACACTATTACAATACGAAAATGAAGGGTCTAACGAGGTTGTCTACAGAGTTCAAGTGGGAGCGTTTAGATATAATTTATCAGATAATATATTCATGGGAGTAGATGATTTATTATTTCTTTCTGGCGATGACGGCCTAACTCGATATATGACCGATTCATACAACGATACTGAAAGTGCAGAAAAAAGAAAAATAGAACTTTTGACTCAAGGTTTTGAGGATGCATTTATTACAGCTTACAAAAACGGAAGTAGAATAACGTTATATAATGCCGGAATGGATGTAGCACCCTCAGCTAAGGATCTTACTTATGATGAAGAGAATAATTCTATTGATCCTAAATTGATAAAATTCCAAATTCAATTGGGCGAGTATGTAAGCGATATCCCAACTGAAAGACTAGAGAAGCTAATAGAGCTAGGCAGTGTTCAGCCCAAAAAGGATAACGGAATTACTAGATATATGTTTGGAGAATATGACAGCTATGGTGCCGCAAAAAAAAGCTTGCAAAATATTCATAAGCAAGGAGTGGAGGAAGCAGAATTAAAAGGAGTTTTTAATGGAAAGCTCATTTCATTAGAAGAGGCTTTAAATATAATAGGAGGAAATGAGTAGCCCTTTAAAGACCAATTTTTACAACTGAGAGAGAGGGCTATATGCCTTCTTTTTTTTGTTTAATGGCAGCTATTACTCTCATTCCATCTATAGCCGCAGACATAATTCCTCCAGCATATCCAGCTCCCTCAGCACAGGGATATAAGTTTTTAACTTCTTCGTGCTCTAAGGTTAGAGTTCGAGGTATTCTCACAGGAGAAGAAGTTCTGCTTTCAGGAGCGACTACTAAAGCTTCATTAGTTAGGAATCCATTCAATTTCTTACCAAACTCTAGAAAGCCTTTTTGAAGTCTATGCGCAATCTGTTTAGGTAACAGTTTATCTATTCTAGCGGTTTTTATACCGGGTATATAAGAACATTTAGGTAGGTCTAAGCTGT
>DDEI01000053.1:2458-63126 GCA_002336675.1 Flavobacteriales bacterium UBA1958
GTTTTTTCTATTTCTTCCTGAAACTTCAATCCACGTAGAGGGCCGAAAGAAGCATATGCATCTGTAAGATTATCATCTATTTCGACCACCATTCCTGAGTTTGCATATGGATTATTCCTTTTGCTAGGACTCCAGCCATTACTAACCACAGAACCAATTTCGGTAGCGCATGGAGCTATAATTCCACCTGGACACATACAGAAACTGTAAACTCCTTTACCATCCACTTGATGAACTAAACTGTATGAAGCTTGGGGCAAGTATTCGGAGGAACGTTCGCCATGATATTGTATACTATTAATGAGTTCCTGCGGATGTTCTATTCGAACGCCTAAAGAAAAAGGTTTGTACTCGATTTTTATTTCTTTTCGGTGAAGTAGTTCGAAAATATCTCGGGCTGAATGTCCAGTTGCTAAAACTACTTCATTCACATCTATTTTTTTAGAGCGATTAATTTCTATGCGTTGCAACAGACCTTTATCCAAATCCAAATCAGTTAACTTATATTCGAAATTGAATTCTCCTCCATAGTTCAATATAGTTTCTCGAATAGCAGTAATAATACTAGGAAGTTTATTCGTTCCAATATGTGGATGAGAATCAACCATTATCTCGGGGTCTGCGCCATGCTGAACTAGTATACTCAGGACTTTATTAACATCTCCTCTTTTAGTAGAGCGTGTATAAAGTTTTCCATCCGAGTAAGTGCCAGCACCACCTTCTCCAAAACAATAATTTGATTCAGGGTTCAATACATGCTCTTTGTTCAGCTTAGCTAAATCCCTTCTTCTAGACTTAACATCTTTTCCTCTCTCAAAAACTATAGGTTTAAGACCGTGCTCTATACAAGCTAAGGCTGCAAACATTCCAGCAGGTCCAGCTCCTATTATGTGAACAGGCTCCGCGTGAGCTACGTTTTTAAAGACAACATTCTGTAAAGGACTAACGATTTCTTCTCCTTTTTCGAAGAGAGCCACGGCTAATTGAATTTTAACCGGTCTTTTTCTTGCATCGACAGAGCGTTTTTTAATATACCAATCTTTTACATCGCTCTCATACAGGTCACTTTTAGAAAGAGCTAGGTGAAAAATGTATTCATCTTCGAATGATTTTTGAGGTGAAACGGATATTTGAATAATTTTTGGCATATGTAAGTTCAAAAATACAGTTTGAAAGGTTCTCTATGAGAAAACCGAATCACTACTTTTGACCACTTACCCATAACCATGGTAAATATGCGTTTCAATAGAAGAGGATTTGAGAATGAAGAGCTTCAGGAGGTTTATAAAGCGTTACTGAAGCCAAGACTAATTGAAGAAAAGATGCTGAGTCAGTTAAGACAAGGTAAAATTTCTAAATGGTTCTCCGGAATAGGCCAGGAAGCTATTTCTGTAGGATTAACTTTGGCATTAGATGAGGAAGAGTTTATTCTTCCAATGCACAGAAATTTAGGCGTGTTTACAACCCGTAAAATCCCGTTGCAACGCCTATTTAGTCAGTTTCAAGGAAAAGCAAACGGTTTCACCAAAGGTAGAGATAGATCTTTTCATTTTGGGTCTATAGAACATCACGTAGTGGGTATGATATCTCATTTAGGTCCTCAGATGGGCATAGCTGATGGTATAGCTTTAGCTCATAAATTAAAGAAAAGTAAAAAAGCCACTCTTGTGATTACAGGAGATGGTGGTGCTTCTGAAGGTGATTTTCACGAATCTGTCAATGTAGCAGCCGTATGGGATTTACCGGTAGTCATTTGTGTGGAAAACAATCAATGGGGTCTTTCTACGCCTTCATCAGAGCAGTTTAAATGTGAATCATTTGCAGATAAGGCTATTGGATATGGAATTCCTCCTGAAAATACATTTTCGATAGATGGAAACAACATCTTAGAGGTGTTGAATACCGTTAAAAAAGCAGCTAAAATATGTAGAAAAGGAAACGGGCCTGTGCTGGTAGAATTTAATACTTTTAGAATTAAAGGCCATGAAGAGGCGAGTGGAACTAAGTATTATCCTGAGGGACTAATTAAAAAATGGGAGAAGTATGACCCGGTAGACTGCTTTGAAGCTTATCTGCTTCAAAACAGGATAATAAATAAAGAGCTGAACGAATCGTATAAGCAGAGCATTAAGGAAGAAATAAACATACACTTAAAAAGGGCATTAGCTGAGCCAGCTATAAATGTGAATTTAGATGAAGAGTTAGGTGATGTATTTGCCCCTTTTAAGGAAGAGGTGTCAGAGCCAGGGGATAATAAATCAGAAATGAGGTTTATAGATGCCATTACAGATGGGTTAAAAGAGTCTATGAAAAAGTACGATAATCTGGTTCTCATGGGACAAGATATAGCGGAGTATGGCGGAGTATTCAAGGTGACAGACGGGTTCGTAGACTTGTTTGGTAAGGGAAGGGTTAGAAACACTCCATTATGCGAGTCAGCTATTGTAGGGTCTGCGCTTGGATTGTCTATAAATGGAATGAAAGGCATGATGGAAATGCAGTTTGCAGATTTTGCTACTTGTGGTTTTAACCAAATAGTAAATAATCTAGCCAAACTAAATTATAGATGGGGAGAAAATGCTGATGTCGTAATAAGGATGCCTACAGGTGGAGGAATGGCTGCAGGTCCGTTTCACAGTCAATCTAATGAAGCTTGGTTCTTTCATGTGGCTGGGTTGAAAATCGCTTATCCTGCATTTCCTGAAGACGCGAAAGGAATGTTAATTAGGTCCTTTGAAGACCCTAACCCGGTGTTGTTTTTTGAACATAAAGGATTGTACAGGAGTGTTTCAGCAGAAGTGGCTGAGGGATATTACTCTATTCCATTTGGTAAGGCCAATGTGGTTAAAAAGGGTGAAAGCATTTCTTTAATTACTTATGGTATGGGAGTGCATTGGGCTTTAGATTATGCTGAAAAAAATCCTAACCTGAATATTGAAATAGTTGATTTAAGAAGTTTAGCGCCTTTAGACACAGAAACAATTTACGCATCAGTTAGAAAAACAAATAGGGTTCTAATTCTACATGAAGACAATCTTACTGGAGGTATAGGAGGCGAGCTTCTTTCTTTAATACAAGAAAATTGTTTTGAATATCTTGACGCTCCTATAGTGAGATGTGCTAGTTTGGATACACCTGTTCCTTTTGACGCGGCCAAAGAAAACCAATTCATGGCTAAAAGCAGACTTCAGGTCTCTATAGAAAAGGTGCTGAATTATTAGCGCTTGCTTGGGCCTGAGTAGTGAGTTCTAAACAAGATTTTGGAATACATGCATTAATTGTGTAATTTACATATTGGTTATTTAGATAGTATAAACTAGCCCCTACCTTAATTTCAATGCTCGAAAAAATTCAACTAGTTAGAAATGCTGTTGATGACATTATGAATGATGTTATGGAGAAAGCATTTCATCATTTAGTGAATTACCCTCAAGATTCAGACTACTTGAATAAGATGATAAAGGATATTCGATCGGACAATGAGTCTTTTGTACACAAGCTGCATTCGCTCAAAAGGTCTAAAGATGAGATGTCTACTAAAGAAGAGCTAAGTATGTTGACCAAATTACTGAAGAACATAAGTCTAGTATACCTTTCGGAGCTCCAGAAACTAAAAGAAAAAGACTCGAATAAGACCTAACTAGATTCTTCTGAGACCATCTTTTACTTGCCTAATTTGGGCAGTCATCATTCCTCTCTTGTCAAGTTTTTTAACTTCTGATAAGAGATTGGTAGCTTCTCTTTTCTTTCTTTTGCTAATCGCTATTACTGCTAATTGAAGCTTAGCTGTAGCCTTGTCTAAGTCAAGTCTCAGTCCGTTAGAAAGGGATTTTCTAAACATCACTTCGCCTTTAGTTAAGCTTCCTTGTCCACCACCCTGAACTAATGTTAGACCCTGTAAATAGTAGAAATACCCCCTTGATTTAGAGAATAATCTATCTGGATTTACACGGTTAATCCAAGTCAAACAACTTTCCATTTTACCTCTTCTAAGTGAAATGAATGCTATAATTAGTCTTATGCTCCGCGTAACTAGGAACCCAGCTAATCCAGCCAGTAACAGAAGCATAATTCCAAATCCAATATTTCCTTGAGTAAAACTATATATACTCCAAGCTAATACCACAGCTACTATTATTCCTTTGATTATTCTAGTATCCATATTTTTTTTTAATTTACAAGCACAAAGCTAAATATTAAAGCCTTTCGTTAGGCTGAATTTATAAACACTAATTTTTACTAATTGGGATAAAAAAAGGAACACCATCTATACCTAAATAGTAGTAGTTTTGGTGTTGGATATTAATTAAGTGGTATGACCTGGAAAAAGATAGAGTCTTTAGTTGATTTAAACGAGGCAATGGAAGAAAGTAGAAATAAAAAAGTCATACTTTTTAAGCACAGTACTAGATGTTCTGTGAGCATGATGGCTAAAAAGAGTCTAGAGATGTCATGGGATATTTCTCTTGATGAGGTTCAGCCTTACTTTTTAGATTTAATTAAGTACAGGAACGTTTCTAATGAAATATCAGCAAAGCTTGAAGTAATTCATCAATCTCCTCAATTAATAGGTGTAAATAATGAAGAGATTTTTTATCATGCTAGTCATAGTGCAATTTCGGTTGAGAGTTTAAAAAGCGCTTTATAGAAAAGATATAAATGTCAGAAGGAAAAATACTCAAGTTCAGGATTATTCTCGATACTGAAGAGGACGTAATAAGAGATATAGAGATTCAAGATGATTGTTCTTTTACAAATGTTCATGAATGTATTCAGCAAAGTTTTGGTTTTTCTGGATTAGAAATGGCATCATTTTATAGAAGTGATGAGTTTTGGGAAAAAGGAGAAGAGCTTCCCCTGGTAGATATGGGAGGGGCTGAGAATGAAGCCCCCGGACTAGCCATGAATGACTTGGTACTTAAAGAACACATCAAAGAGAAGCACGAGCGTTTTTTATACGTGTATGATTTTCTCAGAATGTGGTGTTTTTATGTAGAAGTTATAGAACTTTCAGAGGCCAATCCTGAATTCGACTATCCTTTAATGTCGTTTGAGCTAGGGAAGGCTCCGTCTGAAGACTCTAAAGAAGTTAATTTCTTTGATGATATAGATCTTGGTGATTTATCTAGTGACTCGAAAGCAGAAAAAACGGGTGACCCAGAGATAGACGCTTACTTGGATGAAATGGATGGTGATGATGATTACGAGGATTTAGGTATGGAAAATCTGGATGATTATCAGGATCTGTTTTAAATGGGATCTAATAAAACAATGATATTTATAGTAGGCCCAACTGCAATTGGGAAAACCTCTATAGCCATAGAGTTAGCTAAATTGTTGGGTTGTGAAATTGTCTCTGCGGATTCTCGACAATTTTATAAAGATATTTCTATAGGTACAGCCAAACCGTCTCTAGAAGAGTTATCTCAAGTTAAACATCACTTCATCGACTTCCTTCCTCTCGAAGACTTATATAGTGCAGGAGATTTCGAGAGAGACGCTTCGAGTTTCTTAAAGGCTTATTTTAAGAATAATAATGTTTGTATTTGTGTAGGTGGCTCAGGTTTATATGTGAGTGCTTTGTTACACGGTTTAGATGATTTACCGTCTTCTGAAAGTGAAAGAGCAGAGCTCAATGAACGACTCGTGAGTGACGGTATTGAGATCCTTCAAGACGAACTAAAAACTATAGATCCAGAGCATTATGCTGCCATGGATATTCATAATACGCAGCGTTTAATTAGAGCCCTTGAGGTTTGCAGAGTTTCTGGTGAAAAATATTCTAAACTCAGAACCTCTTCAAATAAAAAAAGACCTTTCCAAAGTATAATTATTGGTCTCAACAGAAACAGAGAAGAACTTTACGATAGAATAAATAGAAGAGTTGATATTATGCTAGATGATGGTTTACTAGATGAGGTTAAGTCAGTAATGCCTATGAAACATCTGAACTCATTGCAGACAGTCGGCTATAGGGAGTTTTTTGCTTATTACAGCGGAGATTATGACATGGAAGAGGCGGTAAGGTTGGTGAAAAGAAACTCAAGAAGGTTTGCTAAAAGACAAGTTACCTGGTTCAAGCGATATAAAGAAATAGAGTGGTTTCATCCTGAGGACTTTAATGCTATAGTCGCTCATACAAAAGACTTCTTAGCGAAGTAACTCACTTACTTCTTTTCCTACCAAAGTGCCTATCGCTATGCCCATTCCTCCCAATCTTACGCCTGTTACTGTGGTCTCATTTAACCTTTTTATCAGAACTTTTTTAGAATTACCTACTCCCATAATTCCTGTCCATTCCTGAGAAACTAACTCTTTCTCAACTTGGAAATGATTTTTCAAATACTTTAAGAGATAGGTCTTAAGATGTTCATTTACTTTAAACTCCGAAGTCGATTCTGTGTTTATGAATTTATTTCTGCCTCCACCTATAAGAATTCTGTCATCTATTTTCCTAAAGTATATATATCCTTTATCATGATGATAAGTAGAGGGTAGGTCTATACCAGGAAGTTTATCCGTCAGAAGCACTAAATTCCTGGCAGGCATAACTTTGAGTTTAGGAATCATAGAGTTAGTGAGACCATTTGTACAGACAGCTATTTGGTTCGAGTGAATAAGATGATTTCCAAATAAGACATTCTTAGACCCTTCTTGAATCTTGGCTTCTGCGCCACAGTAAATCTCAATATTATTTTCTTGACATAATTTTTTCCATGCCTGAATCATTTTTCCAGGATTAAGTTTACCCTCTAATGAATTAGATATTGCATTTTCATATCCAGTTAAACAGCTGGGTACATCGGTGGTTTTGTAAGTGGAATCTTTTCCTGTAATACTTTTTAGTGTATTATTTAACTCTTCTAAATAGTCACAGACGTCATGGAATTCGTTTTTTTGAGAAAAATCAAAAAGTTCAGTTCCACCACATGAGAAGTAATCAAGGTTGGACTCACCTAAAGTTTTTCTCAATAAAAGCAACCCTCTATATCTTTTTTCTGCCAAGGTTGAAACCTCATTCATACTCATCCCAGAAGTGAGGTCATCTACTAATTCTCCAGCACTCCCGAAACACGCGAAACCCGCATTTCTAGTGCTGGCAGCAGTGCTGATAGGAAATTTTTCTAAAACCACTATTTTCCATTCGGGGTGCAGAAGTCGTGTGTGATAAGCAGCAGATAGACCTGTAATACCACCACCTATGATTGTTAAATCTGCTCTGTCGGTAATAAACTGCCTTTCCCAATAACTAAAATTCATATTTTTACGTTATAATTTTACCAAGTTTTGGTAGAAATTTGTTATTAAACAAATATGCAAGGTAAACCCGAAACAAAATTTCTTTTAACAGGTATATTTCTTTTTCTAGGAATAATTTCTTGGTCACAAGAAGTTATTCATATCTATGGTGCAGTTAAAGAAATGGAGACGAGCCATAAATTAGAATCTGTTCTGATTCAGGTAACTCAGGACGGTAAAACTTTTGAGTCTTATACCACGTCAGGTAGTTCGAAATATGAACTTGACTTGCCTTTAGGTCATCTTTATGAGATTAATTTTTCTAAATCTGATTATGTCGGTAAGAAAATTCAAATTAACACGAAGTATATTCCAGAAGAAGACCAAGAGGGAGGTTTTAAACTAGAGTTGGATATGTCTCTTTTTGTCTACATAGATGGATTTAATGAGTCCATATTAGATGAGCCAATTGGTATTGCTGCATATGAAGCTGAAAGAAATTCTATTGAGTTTGATTTCGATTATACAAGGCAGATCATGAATAAGGTGGACGCTGAAAATATCAGGCTTCAAAAGTTAAACGAGGCAGAAAAAGAGAAAAGGAATAGGTTTGATTACCTAATGATTCAGGGAAGTGATGACCTAACCAAAGAGAAGTATACCCAAGCCATAGGTAATTATACAGCAGCCTTGAATTTATTCCCAGATGAGGTTGAAGCTCAGGAGAAATTAGAAGAGGCTCAGGGACTACTCGTTTTACACAGTAAAGATGTAGAGCTAGAAGCACAATACCTAGCAGTAATTAAAGATGGAAACGCTTTTATTACGGCTATGGATTATGAAGGAGCTATGACTAAGTTTCTAGAGGCTAAATCCTTAAAGCCAGGAGAGAAAGAGCCTAAAGATAAAATACGTGAGTTAGAAGGATTAATAGCTGAAGCAGAGAATAAAAAGAAGTTCGATGCATTCATGGTTGCTGGAGATAATGCGATAAGCTCAAAGGAATACCAGTCTGCTGTCGATAACTTCAAATTAGCTCGAGAGATCATTTTTGATGATAAGGAAATGAAAAAGAAGCTAGCAGAAGCTCAAGAAAAATTAGATGCGCTTCTTTCTTTAGAAGATGCAGAAGAAGCTCAGCAGAAAAGATATGATGACATAATAGCTAAAGCAGGGGCTTCTTTTTCAGGTAAATATTACGATTTATGTATAAGTCAATATAATCAAGCGTTAGAAATTTTTCCATCAGAAGAATATCCTGTTGAACAAATTAATTTAGCTCAAAAGAGAATAGAGGAGCTTGAACAAGAAAAATTAAAGAATGCAGAGGTAAATGCAGGTAATGAGTTAGATGCCGAATACCAAAACTTCATAGATAAAGGGAACAACTTGTTTACATCAAAAGAACTAACGGCAGCAAAAAAAGCTTATGAAAGTGCTCTGAATGTTAAACCAAATGAAAAGTATCCGAATCAAAGAATAAAAAGGATTGACGAGTTGTTAGCCGACCAAGAAACGGAAGCTCAGGAGGCTTTGGACAATGCTGATGCAGAGACTAAAGAGAAGGATAGGTTAGCCTGGCTTGAAAGAGAAAAACAATTAAAAGAGGCTGCTGCTGACGAAGAAAAAAGAAAATTGGAAAAAGAGTTGGTTGATAAAGAGAGGCTCCTAGCAGAAGCAAGAAGAAAAAAGGAAGCGGTAGATGATGCTAGAAGAAATTTATCCATTAACATAGATACCGAAGCAGAAAGACAAGCAGAAGAGTTTTACAAGCAAGAAAAACTAGATGCTGTCAAAGAAAAAAATTCTGTAACTCAACAACAGAAAGATGCCTACACAGCTTGGCTAAAAGATAAAGGAGCCAATGCACAAGACATAGCTAAAGACGCTTCAACAGACATACAAGCTTCAAAAAACAGCATGAAAAAAATGTACGCTGATAATGAAAATGACCAAAAAGATAAAAGAGAGAACTTTGACTCAGGAGAAAAGGATAATAATAGAAATCTACAAAAATCAGAAAATATAGCTCAAGAGCGCAGGATAGACGCTTCGTTTGATTTAGAAGGTTTTAAGAGTGATAATGTTTCTAATGCTATTGAAAAGAATAGACAGGCAATTCTAGTGAATAAAGAAAAAGTGGATGACGACAAAAGAGAACTAATAAAAGCAGAGAACAGGTACGAAGAAACAAGTGAGGTTTTAAGGAAAGACAATGAATACGAAGTAGATAGAGCAAAGGAAAGACTTGGGGAAAGTAATAATGGTCAAGGAAGCTTAAGGCAAGAAGCTGAAAAAGCCAATAATGAAGTTAAGGCGGATAGAACAAAATCAGTAAAAGAGAATACCTATTTTCAAGATGAAAGAATAATGGTCAACTCTGAAAAAATTAATAGTCAAAAGAGAGCTGAAGCCGATAAGAGAAGTAAGACAGAGAATTCTAGAAAAGGAAATGAAGACGAGGTAAGTGCAGTTAAGGAAGATATTAATTTGTTTCAGGATTCTAAGCAAGGAAATGCAGCTTTACAGCGCAGAATAGACAGAGAAGCTATTTTTAATGTTAAGATTGGTCAAGAAAAAGAGTACGATGATTATAACTCCGTTCAAGGAACAGAAGATTTAGCTGAGGGAGTAACTGAGAGAAGTTTCGAAATAAATCAAGGGAGAAAGCTTGTAATAGAAAGAACAGTAAAACTTGGTAATAAGATAGAGACATATTCCAAGGTTATAGATAAGAATAATACGTATTACTTTAAAAACAATAAAAGCATAACTAAAAGTACTTGGAATAGAGAAACACTTTCTCTAGCAGACTAATGCTTTGAGTGTTATTTGAATTTCTTGACTCCAGAATTAATAAGTTCTAACAGTAGTTTAGCATCTTTATCTTCTAATTGCATCCCGATTAACATGTGCCTTTTAGCAGAGTTAAATCCGATTTTTTCGGCTCCCATACTCCAGAAGTAGCTTTCGTAGCTCTTCTTAAAAGATTTCTCGCCATATTTTACTAACCCTAAATTAGAAATGCTATTTAGTTCTATCTTTTTTACTTTACCAATTCCAGCGTATGATTTTTTGTAGTTGAGTACTCCTTTTTGAATAACGATATCCTCACTTCCTGATACCCTCCAAATTAAAATCTGCATTGCCTTAAAAAGTAGATAGAGCCAAAAACCTAAAAACGCGATTATAAATAGCTTTTGCTTTTCATCTTCAGAAATAAAATATTGGGAAACGAAGAAGAAGCCACAAATCACCCAAACAGCCACCCATCCAAATATCAGCCCTTCTTTCCAGAGTTTAACTCGCTGATTTATGGAAATAGACATTTGATTAGAATCTCTGTTGAATTTAATTCTCTTTCCTATATTCTTACTTTCAGGCATTCTTGTAATGATTAATGCTCACAAAATTAACCAAGTATTGTAGGCTAAAATGGTTTTATTTTGTATTTCTTAAAATCAAAAGCGAATGCAACGGATAATTTTAATTGGTGCTTTAGCCATCATAAGCTTCAGCCTTAACGGGCAGTTAGTTATAAATGAAGTCATGGCCAGAAACGATAGTTTTTTAGCTGATGAGTTTGGTGAATATGATGATTGGATAGAAATTCACAACTCTTCTAATCAGGCCATAAATATAGCTGGTGGATACTTTACAGATGACTTATCTAATACTACTTTACATCTAATTGAGTTTGGTGATGCAGACTTAACAACTATCCCTGCCAATGGATATAGAGTGTTTTGGGCAGACGGTACTCCAGAACAAGGAGCTAACCATTTGGGCTTTTCGCTCAGTGCAGGAGGAGAGTCTATTGCTCTGGTTTTGTCAGACGGCGAGTTTATAGCTGATGCGGTGCAATTTGGAGATCAAGAAAATGATATCTCTTACGGTAGAGAAACAGACGGATCTATTCAGTTTCAGTTTTTTTCAGTTCCTACTCCCAATGCGACTAATCAGGTTATTACTCCCGAGTTACAAGAAATTCATATCAACGAAATACAACCTTTAAATTCAACTACTATAGCAGATGAAAGCGGAGTGTATGAGCCTTGGCTAGAGTTATACAATCCCAATTCGTATCAAGTGAATTTGGCGGGATATATCATAGATTTTAATGATGGAGAAGCTCAGTTTATTATAGAGAACACAAACCCTAATGCCTCAGTTATAGAGAGTGATAATCATAAGCTTTTTTGGTGTGATAATCAAAGTTTGGAGGGTCTACTACATACTAATTTTGAGCTGTCTGCTTCTGGATCTATTAAACTTTACTTTATAGATGGAGTAACTCTAATCGATGAGTTAATATATTCAACTATTCCTTTGGACGAAAGTTATGGAAGTGATGTAGATGGTTCTAGTAATTATATCGCTTTTGACATTCCTACTCCGGATGTCACTAATCAGTTGGAGGTAATATTTCCCGAAGAGTTATATTTAAATGAAATAATGGCTGTGAATGCTCTAGATACAACAGATAACCTCGGCGAGTATGAAGATTGGATTGAGATTTATAATCCGAATAATTTTCCTGTTGATTTATCTGGGTATCATTTAACGGATAACCTTGGTGGCGGTTCATGGGAGGTTCCGTCTACTTATCCAGATTCAGTTACTGTTCCTGCGCAAGGGTTTCTTCTTTTTTGGGCAGATAACGATGAAGAGCAAGGTGTAAGGCATACTGATTTTAAACTTGGATCCTCAGGAGAAACATTGGTGCTGCTCTCTAGAGATAATTTCACTGTAGCGGACTCAGAGACATTCCCAGTCCAATCTGAGGATGTAAGCTGGGGAAGAGAAGAGGATGGAGAGGTTAATTGGATTTACTTTGTTCCAGAAGCTACTACACCCGAGTATTCAAATCACGGAGCCCTATCCGTTTCTGATATGAAGAGACTTATACCATCATTTTATCCTAATCCTGCTGCGGAGAAAGTATATTTCAGTGAAGAAGTCGATAGTCTTGAGTTATTTACATTAGCCGGAGAATTGATATCTAAGTCACTTAATTGTAGTGAGTTGAGCTTGATGTGTTTGCCTGCGGGGTTATACTTTTTACGAGTGAATAGTTGTTCTACAGCTCTTCTAGAAAAACTATAGAGAGATAACATTAAAGTCACCCAGAGCCACCCCAGAAGGTTTTGTCTTAATTTTAGTCTCGATAGCGGATATTCTATTATAAAAAAACTACTTTTGCGCTCCCTTAAAAATTAAGGAAACTTATAGCGGAAATAAGTTATTTAACTCTTCTAGATCGCCGTAGTCTAGGATACAATTTTAAAAGCCCAAATGGCTAAAGAAAACAAAAGCGTAGAAAAACAGGACGAAAACCCTGTAAAATCTGCGCAAGAGACTCCTCAAGCAGCAGAATCCGCTGCAGAAAACAAAGTAAAAGTTGAAGAAGTAACAGAAGTGGTTAAAGAAACTGAAGTTGCTGAAGCTTTAGTTGCTGAAGCTGCTGTTGAAGAAGCTGTAGTGACTGAAGACGCACCTACTGAAAAGCCGAAAATGGAAGCCGATGACTCAGCTACTAAGATGGTTGGTGAAGGTGACACTGCTGTATTCGAATTCAATAGCCCTGCTGAATCATTTGATTGGGATGCTACTGATAATTCTGTAGCAGCATATTCTAAGGATGATTATTCTGCATTAGAAAACACTTATGCAGGAACTATATCAGAACTTATTGAAAAATCTGTAATTACTGGTGTTATTGTAGACATAGGTAAAAAAGAAATAGTAGTAAATATTGGTTCAAAATCAGAAGGAGTAGTTCAGGCATCTGAGTTCAGGTATAATTCTGAATTAAAAATAGGTGATGAAGTGCCTATTTTCGTGGAACAACAAGAAGATAGAAACGGTCAATTAGTTGTTTCTCACAAAACAGCAAGACTTCATAGTGCTTGGGATAGAATTAACGGAGCATTAGAAAATGGCGATATTTTAAAAGGATTAGTCAAAAGTAGAACTAAAGGTGGGCTGATAGTAGATGTATTTGGGCTTGAAGCATTCTTACCGGGTTCTCAGATTGATGTTAAGCCCATTAGAGATTATGACGTTTACGTAGGTAAGCAGATGGAATTCAAAGTGGTTAAAATCAACCACGAGTTCAAAAACGTAGTAGTTTCTCATAAAGCACTAATAGAGGCAGAATTAGAAGAACAAAAGAAACAAATTATAGGAGGTCTAGAGAAAGGTCAAGTATTAGAAGGTCAAGTGAAGAACATCACATCTTATGGAGTATTTATCGATTTAGGTGGTATAGATGGTCTTGTTCACATTACTGATTTAAGCTGGGGTAGAATTAATCACCCAGAGGAGATCGTAGAATTGGACCAGAAATTAAATGTTGTAATCTTAGACTTCGATGATGATAAGAAAAGAATTGCATTAGGTCTGAAGCAATTATCTGCGCATCCCTGGGAGGCGTTAGACGAAAACATGAACGTTGGAGACAAGGTTAATGGAAAAGTAGTTGTTCTAGCGGATTATGGAGCGTTTATAGAAATAGCTGCAGGAGTAGAAGGTTTAGTTCACGTTAGTGAAATGAGCTGGAGTCAACATTTAAGAAGTGCTCAAGACTTCCTGAAGGTCGGAGACGCAGTGGAGACTGTAATCTTAACTCTTGATAGAGAAGAAAGAAAAATGTCATTGGGTATTAAACAATTGGTTCCAGACCCATGGGCTGATATTGAGTCTAAGTATCCTGTAGAGAGTAAGCATACTGCCAAAGTGAAAAACTTTACTAATTTCGGAGTATTTGTGGAGCTAGAAGAAGGAATAGATGGATTGATTCATATTTCAGACTTATCATGGTCTAAAAAAATCAAACATCCTTCTGAATTCTGTGTTGTAGACCAGGAATTAGAGGTAGTAGTACTTGAGTTAGATAAAGAAAACAGAAGGCTTAGTTTAGGTCACAAACAATTAGAAGAAAACCCTTGGGATGTATTCGAAACTGTTTTCTCTAATGGATCTGCGCATCAAGGGACTATAGTTAGAAAAGAAGGAAGTCAATTTATAGTTGCTTTACCATACGGTGTAGAAGGGTATGTAACAGCTAAGCAATTGAAGAAAGAAGATGGTTCTCAAGCAGACCTTGATGAAACTCTTGATTTTATTGTAACTGATTTCAATAAGAACGCTAAAAGAATAGCAGTGTCTCATGTGAGAACTTATTCAGCAGAGGAAGAAGCTCCAGTTAGAGATGACAAAAGAAGCAAAACCAATGCAGGAGGAGGAAACAAAAAGACAAATGCTGCATTAGCTCGAGTAAATGATAAAATAGAAAAATCGACTCTAGGTGATTTAGGTGTTCTTGCTAGTCTGAAAGCTGAAATGGAAAGTGGAAATACAGGTTCAAAAAAGCTACCTGCTGCTAAGAAAGCTCCTGCGAAAGAGGCTGCTCCTGCGAAAGAAGCTGCTCCTGTGAAAAAGGCCCCTGTGAAAAAGGCTGCTGTGAAAAAAGCTGCTGCTAAATCAGGTGCTGATGACTTGAAGAAAATCGAAGGAATAGGACCTAAGATAGCTTCTACGCTAGCTGAAGCAGGAATCGATACCTTTAATAAGTTGTCTGACAGTGCTGCTGAGAAAATCTCTGAGATTATTTCAGGAGTAAGAGGAAACCACGTAACTGAAACATGGCCTGCTCAAGCTAAAATGGCTGCAGAAGGTAAATGGGATGAGTTAAAGAAGTGGCAAGATGAACTCGACGGTGGTAAGGCATAAAGCTTAAGTCACAAAATATATTTAAAATCCCGCTATTTATAGCGGGATTTTTTTTGAGAAAAAATTAGAGGCTTGAAGTTTCCTTTAGCTTCTTTAATCTGCTTTATATTTGCACCACTGATGAAGCCAAAAACACTTTTAGATAAAAAATTATTTGAATTAATCATAAACAGACTTTGTTATGAGCTCATAGAGAATCATGATGATTTCATAAACACTGTTATAATAGGAATACAGCCCAGAGGTGTCGTGCTAGCAGAGCTTATTTATCGGCGGTTGAAAAAAATAGCTCCCAAAATTGCGTTGCAATATGGGGCCTTGGACATTACCTTTTTTAGAGATGACTTTAGAAGGAGAGAAGATCCAGTACTGGCGAATACGACTAAAATAGATTTTTTAATAGAAGGAAAAAGAGTGATTCTAGTGGATGATGTACTTTTCACGGGAAGAACCATCAGATCTGCGTTTGATGCACTTCTAGCTTTCGGTAGACCTGATGCTATTGAATTATTAGTTCTTATAGAACGAAGGTTCTCTCTTCAGGTACCAGTAAACCCTAAATATGTAGGTAAATCAGTAGATTCTATAGCTAGCCAAAGGGTTCTAGTAAAGTGGAAGATAGATGGAGAACCAGATAAAGTAATTTTACACACGTCAACGGATGAATAACTCACTTAGTGTAAGACATCTGCTCGGAATTAAGCAGCTTACGCCAGAAGATATACAGCTGATTTTTCATCATGCCGAAAAATTCAAGAAGGTAATTAATCAGCCTATTAAGAAAGTACCTTCTTTAAGAGATATAACTATAGCTAACCTTTTCTTTGAAAATTCGACTCGTACCAAACTGAGTTTTGAGTTGGCTGAGAAAAGATTGAGTGCTGATATAGTCAATTTCAGCTCATCTGGCTCATCGGTAAAAAAAGGAGAAACATTGATAGATACAGTCAATAATATCCTTAGCATGAAAATAGATATGGTGGTCATGCGTCACTCTAGTCCTGGTGCTCCTCATTTTCTTAAAGAAAATACGAATACTGTTATTGTAAATGCTGGAGATGGGACTCATGAGCACCCTACTCAAGGCTTATTAGATTCTTTTTCTATCAGAGAGAAAATTGGAGATTTAAAAGGTAAGAAAGTAGCTATTGTGGGAGATATTAAGCATTCCAGAGTTGCGTTGTCTAACATATTCTGCCTACAAAAGCAAGGGGCCGAAGTTATGGTTTGTGGTCCGGCTACTCTGATACCTCGGAATATAAAAGAATTAGGTGTACAGGTGGAATATGATTTGGTAAAAGCTGTAGAATGGGCAGATGCCGTCAATATGCTAAGAATTCAGATTGAACGTCAAGCAAGTTCTGATAAAGAAGTACCAAACTTCCCTAGTTTAAGGGAGTACAGTAACCTCTACCAGTTGAACAATGAGGTCCTTATAAAGGCGAAGAACAACCCGTTAATACTTCATCCTGGCCCTATTAACAGAGGAGTAGAAATCACGACGGAGTTGGCCGATGGTGAGCAGTCCCTAGTGTTGCAGCAAGTAGAAAATGGAGTGGCTATAAGAATGGCTGTAATTTACTTGTTAGCAAGTCACATAAAACGATAGACTCTAAACAGAAAAAAGCGTATTTTTGAAGCAAACATTCCTATTAAATGAAATTTGAGGTAGAACACAAAGATAAGGTGACTTTAGTGAAGTCAAAAGTGGAGAAATTAGATGCTCTTCACGCACCTGAGTTGAAAGGAGAATTTGTTCTTCAGAGTAAGAGTGGAAATAAGAATATCATTTTAGATTTATCTGAAACGAGATATTGTGACTCTAGTGGATTGAGTGCTGTTCTTGTAGCTAATAGACTGTGTAAAGACGCAGAAGGAGTTTTTGTGCTTTGTGGACTTCAGAATGCCGTCTCTAAATTAATCAGCATATCTCAGCTAGATTCTGTTTTGAAAATAGTTCCTACAGCAAGTGAAGCTGTAGATTTAATTTATATGGAAGAATTAGAAAAGAATCTTTAAAAATGAAAAAAACATTACTTTTTATAAATGCAATAGCATTTACGTTAGTCTCATTTGGACAATGCACAGATGATTATGATTGGGGAGATACCGATTATGGTGTTAGTCCTGATCCTGAGTTAGGAGAAACCTTCTCTAATGCCATCTTAAATGAGCCTTATTCCGAAGTCGTTTATATTTTAGTTCCTGATAATGCAAGTGCAGTTATTGACGATGTAAACTATCCAATTGATTCGGTTTTATTAACTAGTATTACCATAGTGCAAGGAATGAATTCATTCACTCCTGAGGAATTTGGTTTGAGTCTGTCATGTAATAATGGTGGAACAAGTATTAATCCCTGCACGTTTATTGGTGGACAGTCGGGATGCGGAGTTCTATCGGGTGTACCATTAATCGCTGGGGATTTTAACATTACGCTTGATGCTAATGTTCATGTTACTGCATCTTTAGGAGGGTTCGATGCTCCTTTAGAATTCCCGTTTAACTATGAGGGTTATACTATCACAGTAGAAACAGAGATCAATATCGAAGAGATCAGAAAACCTTTAGAAGCGGTTAGAATTAGTCCTAATCCTATTTCAATAAAAGGATTAATTCAATTAGATGCTGCACAAGGTGGAGTTGCATATTTTAAAATTTTCAATTTGTTAGGTGAGGAAAAGAAAAATGAAACAATCACTCTTGTTAAGGGCTTCAATAAAATAGCTATTGATGCATCTAATTTAGAGAGTGGCGTTTATCTTTATAACATTGATTTTAATGGCTTCAAAGTGACAAAGAGATTTATAGTAAATAAGTAAATAATTTTTTTAAAAAAGCCGCTCGTTTTACGAGCGGCTTTTTTGTGCATGAAATTTGAGGTAAATATATTGGGCTGTTCAGCGGCTACATGTACTCTGAAAAGGAACACGACTTCTCAATTACTCAATATTCATGATAAACTTTTCTTGATAGATTGCGGAGAAGGTACACAGATTCAGCTAAGAAAATTTAAGTTTAAATTTCAACGCATTTCTAATATTTTTATTAGTCATTTACACGGGGATCATTATTTAGGTCTTTTTGGGTTGATGAGTTCAATGCATTTGTTAGGGAGAACCAAAATTCTTCATATTTATGGTCCGCCAGAACTAAAAGGGTTAATCGATTTAAATATAAAAGTAAGCCAGTCTTATTTAAGATATAAGTACGAATTTCATCCTACTCAAGCAGAAAATTCTGAATTGATTTACGAGGACAGTACAATTTTAATTCACTCATTGCCCCTGAATCATAGAATACCGACTACAGGATTTGTGTTTGTCGAGAAGTTAAAGAAAAATAGAATTATCAAGACTAAAATTGACGAGTACAAGTTGGGTGTAGAAGAAATGCTTCATTTGAAAAATGGTAATGATGTTTTTAGAGAAGGTGAAAAAACTATTTATTCGAAGAATTGCACTCTTGCGCCATTTCCCCCGAGAAAATTCGTCTTTATGAGTGATACGGCGCCATTAACTGAGGGTCTCGAGTTAATTGAAAATGCTGACCTGTTATATCACGAGAGCACATTTTTAAATGATCAAATAGACCGGGCCAAGCATACTTTTCATTCTACAGCAGAACAAGCGGCTTTAGTGGCTAAAAATGGAAATGTGAATAGGTTATGTTTAGGACACTTTTCAAATAGATATAAAGAACTATCCTCGTTTTTGGACGAGGCAAGGCCTCACTTTAAAAATTGTATTTTGGCTTCAGATGGCTTAAATATCCGTATTTAATAACTTATGTGTTTTCGTTCGTGTTTTTTGCAGAACACATTTATCTTTGTTATTTAGAATCATTATAAGTAATGAAGTTAGTAATAGCAGATAGTAGTGAATTAATATTAGAGGGGTTAATCCGAACTTTCTCTACTCCTGAAGTAGATATTTCTTTGATAGTTAATGATTCAAAGACTTTGCTTGAATCAGAGGAGTTAAAGACGTGCGATGTATTACTTATAGACTTTGTCTCATCAGGATTTACTATAGATACTGTAAATCAATCTAGGGCTGTTATGAAAAATGAGAACATATTAGCTATAACTCATGAGCAGAGCGGGTTAACTATCGTTTCTGCAATCAAAGCAGGAGTTAAGTCTTATGTAAAAAAATCATGTAGCATAAAGGAGATAACTGATGCCGTGCGATCCACTGCTAGTGGAGAGGCTTTTTTTTGTGGTCAGATTTTAGAGGCTATACAGTTAGAGAGTATTGATTTAGAGGAAATTGATACTGACAAGTTCACTTGCGATCCTATTAAACTTTCTAATAGGGAATTGGAAGTTGTTAGGTATATTTCTGAAGGATATACCAATTCTCAGATAGCTAACAAGCTTTTCTTATCAAGCCATACTATAAATACTCATAGAAAAAATATTATGGCTAAATTAGGTGTTAAGAATACTGCTGCTATAGTGATGTATGCTGTAAAGTCTAAAATAATTAGCCCTAATAGGTTTTTATTTAACCCAGCTTAGAATGGATTGTGTATATGATACACAATTCCATGACACTTTCGGGTCTTAAGCCGACTAATAATTCTTACTTTTGCACCGCTGTTAAAAGCAACATAAATTGATTCTAGATTTATGTAAACGGAGGATAAACATGATCTATGCAAGATAATTTGGCATCTCAAATAAATATTAGAAGAGTAGAAAAATCTAACATTGAGTCCTTGGATTTTGATGATATTCAATTCGGTAAAGTTTTTACTGACCATATGTTAATTATGGATTACAAGGACGGCAAATGGGGAATACCTGATATTAAACCTTTTGAGCCACTGGTGATGCATCCTGCCACTTCTGTACTGCATTATGGACAATCTATCTTCGAAGGTTTAAAGGCTTATAAAAATGACGAGGGTGATGTTTTTGTATTTAGACCTGAACAAAATGCTAAAAGGTTAAATGTAAGCGCTGCAAGAATGTGCATGCCAGCAGTTCCTGAAAATTTATTCGTTGAATCCATTAAACAATTAGTAAGTATTGATTCAGCATGGATACCTAAAAAAAGAGGTAGTTCACTTTATATAAGACCCCTTCTTTTTGCTACTGATGAATATATAGGTGTTAAACCATCTAGTAGCTATAGACTCATGATTTTTATGGCTCCGGTTGATAAATATTATTCAGGTGCTGTAAAGGTTAAGATAGAAGAATATTTTTCTAGATCTGTAAGAGGCGGAACAGGATTTGCCAAAGCTGCTGGTAATTATGCAGCATCTTTATATCCTGCTAAGCTAGCTCAAGAAGAAGGCTTTGATCAACTCGTTTGGACTGACGCTATAGAGCATAAGTATATTGAAGAAAGCGGAACCATGAACATTATGTTTAGATCTGGTAATAAAATATTTTCTCCTAAAGTAAGTGATAGTATTCTTTCAGGTATTACTAGAGACTCTATTCTTAAGCTAGCAGATAAATGGGGTTACGAAGTTGAAGAGAAAAAGATAGAGGTTCAGGAAATAGTAAATCATCTGGAAAATGGTACTTTGGATGAAGTATTGGGTGCTGGAACTGCCGCAACTATAGCTAGAATAGAAAGCATTGGCTTCAGGGGTAAGATCTACGAGCTTCCGAATGTTAACGATTGGGAATTCTCAAACCGTGCATCTGATTTTTTAGAATCATTAAAAAGAGGAGAGCAGGAAGATTCCTTCGGTTGGGTTCATAAAGTTTTATAGAGCACCGTATCTTAATGTTTGTGGAATCTTGATTATATTTTCCTCAAAATAAATATGAAGATAATCTAAGCTATTTTTGTGCCTTTCGGGAGATTTTTTTTATGAGCGTATTATTAAGACTTAAACATAAATTCAGTAGCTGGTTTCCAGCTAAAATAGCTGATGTTAATCGGACGAAGAGGGGCTTCGGTCTTAATGAAAACCCTTCAGTTCTCATAATATACCAAGATTCAGGTAAAGCTAATTTTAAGAAGAAAAAGAAATTCATTCAACATCTTAAAGGAGAGTATGGCGTTAGAGGTGTTTTAAGTTTAGCTTACTCAGATGTTCAAGAAAATGAATTGCCGGACTATTTTGCTCATTTTAAAGAGCTTGACTATTTTACCAGAACAGATCTGTCTTGGAGGCTAAAACCAGTAAAGACTGCAGCAGAATTAAATTTAAGAAAATTTGATATTCTAATAGATTTAAGCCACGAAAAATGTATTCCTTTGGGTTTGCTAATAGGATTATCTAATAGCAGCTGTAAGGTTGGTAAATCAGGTAGTCCGTATGAAGGTCTTATGGATATAATTATAGATTTACCTTCATCTACTGGAGAAGATGAATTTTTAAAGCATGTGGAATATTACTTATCCAAACTAAGTTTTAAATAAATGAAGGTAAAAGGGCTAGGAGTTGCTATGATTACTCCTTTTAAAAATGATTTGTCCATTGATTTTGATTCTCTGGTAAATCTAACGGAAAGCTTGGTGCTAGGTGGGGTGGATTTTCTTGTGATAATGGGAACCACGGGAGAAGCCGCTACATTAACAGTTGAGGAAAAGCAAAAGGTATTAAATCATGTAGTTGAAACTAATGCAGGTCGGGTTCCTATAGTTTATGGAATCGGAGGAAATAATACTGCTGCAGTTTGTGAGGAGTTAAGAAACTTTAATACTCAAGGAGTGAGTTCAATTCTGTCCGCTAGTCCAGGATACAATAAGCCTACTCAGGAAGGTATCTTTCAGCACTTTAAGTCATTGGGCGAATCGACTCCTTTGCCTATTGTTTTATACAATGTCCCTGGAAGAACCGCCTCTAATATGGAAGCCAAGACTGTTATAAGAATAGCATCAGAGGTTCCGAATATAGTAGCGATAAAAGAGGCTAGTGGAGACCTTAGTCAAATTGAGGAAATTATAAGAAATGCTCCTGAAGGTTTTGATGTCTTTAGTGGTGATGATGGGTTAACCATACCGGTAATGAAATCTGGAGGAATTGGCGTAATTTCAGTAATTGGAAATGCTTGTCCAGATTTGCTTTCAAGTTTGGTGCGTTTATGTGAATCTAGAGAGTATGAATCGGCTAGAGAGGTCTTTAACGTTATGGAAGAGATTATTCCTATGCTTTTCGAACAAGGTAACCCAGCCGGGATAAAAGCTCTTATGGAGCTAGATGAAATGTGTACTGATAAGGTAAGGTTACCCTTAGTTTCGGCTAATCAGTTATTGAAAAGTAGATTTAAAGCTAGTCTGAATGCTTTTCCTTCAGCATAACTAACTCTTATTTACATCTTTTCTGGCATATCGATTCCCAGAAGTTTCATTCCGCTGTGTATTACTCGAGCTGTTAGGCCTGAGAAATTGAGTCTTAAGCCAACTAGATCAAGGTTCTCCTCTTTTAAAATATTTGTGCTTTGATAAAAGGAGTTATAATCTTTAACTAGTTCAAAAATATAATTAGACAATACTCCTGGGTTATAAAGCCTAGCAGCTTCTTTAATTACAGATGGGTAATTATGTAAGGTCTTAATGACTTTCTTTTCAGCTGGAGAGAGAAGAAGGTTATTCGTGGAAGGTTGTGCTTCTTTTCCGGCTTTTTTTATAACTGCCTTTGCTCTTACGTAAGTGTATTGAATAAACGGTCCGGTATTTCCCTGGAAATCTACAGATTCTTCAGGATTGAACATCATTCCTTTTTTAGGATCTACCTTTAGTAAGAAATACTTTAATGCTCCATAACCAATCTTTTTATAGGTGTCCGATTTTTCTTCTTCCGATAAGTCACTAAGTTTTCCTTGAGTTTCAGAAATAGATTTAGCTGTGGCTATCATATCTTCCAGCAAATCATCCGCATCTACTACTGTTCCTTCTCTAGATTTCATTTTTCCTTCAGGAAGTTCCACCATTCCATAACTAAGGTGATAGTTGCTTTTAGCTTTAGAAAAGCCTAATTTATCTAGAATGAGGAACAATACTTTAAAATGATACTCTTGCTCATTTCCTACTGTATAAATTTGATAGGCTAAGTCTGGATAATCTTGATACCTAAGAATAGCCGTTCCTATATCTTGAGTCATATATACTGCTGTTCCATCTCCTCTTAGGACTAGCTTTTCATCTAATCCATCTTGAGTTAAGTCGCACCATACCGAACCATCGTCTTTTTTAAATAAAACTCCTGAATTTAGCCCTTTTTTTATTTCATCTTTTCCGTTAAGGTAAGTGTTAGATTCATAGTAGAGTTTATCGAAGTTAACGCCCATTTCTCGGTATGTGTGTTCAAAGCCTTCATATACCCAAGAGTTCATCATTTGCCATAGTGCAAGGGTTTCAGGATCTTTGCTTTCCCATTTCTGAAGTAACTCTCTGGCTGCATTTATAATAGGAGCTTTTTTTTCGGCAGTCTCTTTATCGTTTCCTTCTTCTATGAGTGCGGCCACTTGAGATTTGTAAACTTGATCAAACTTCACGTAGTATTTACCTACTAATTTATCTCCTTTAAGACCACTGCTTTCGGGAGTTTCTCCTTCTCCATAATTCTTCCATGAAATCATACTTTTACAGATATGAATTCCACGGTCATTTATAATTTGAACTTTTTGAACTTTATGCCCATTAGCTTCTAGTATTTTAGCTACAGAATACCCTAGAAAGTTATTTCTAAGATGACCTAGATGTAAAGGTTTGTTCGTGTTAGGAGAGGAGTATTCAACCATAACTTCATTCTTTGAATTCCTTTTTTTAAATCCGTATGATGGCAGGTCTATTGAATTATTTAGAAATTGGATCCAGTAAGAGTTAGCTATTTCTAAGTTCAGGAATCCCTTTACTACATTAAAGCCTATAACATCCTCTAAATCTTTTACTATTAGCTCTCCCAAAGCTATGGCAGTATTTTCAGGAGAAGTTTTAGATATTTTTAAAAATGGAAAAACCACGACAGTTAAATCTCCTTCAAACTCCCTTTTAGTCTCTTGGACTTGAATAGAATCAACAGCGATGTTAAATGAGTATAAGTTTAATAATGCTTTAGCTGCACTAGCAGCCACTTTGTAATCTATGGTCATAAAGGTCGGGGTTTAAATCTTAGGTAAAAACACTTCTGCCATCATACATCTGGCGCTACCTCCTCCACACAGTTCTATGGTATTTATTTCACTGTGTATTATAGGGTTAAACGACTCTAGTTTAGTCATTTGTTCTTCTTCTAAACTTTGGTGCGCTGAAGTTGACATTACTAGATATGGTTTTCCATCTTCATTTACTACTTGAAGCATATTTCCCGCGAAATGTTCTTTTTGCTCCTCACTAATTTCGATTATTTCTTTTCCGGAATCTTCTAGAGCAGAAATTACATCCATACGTTCATCGAGGTTGTCTATTGTGTCTAAGCAGATTACGGCATACTTATCAGCTATGCACATCATCACATTTGTATGGTAGATAGTTTTTCTTTCGTCTCCTGCGCTTTGCAACGCTGAAAAACTGCAAAGGGAATATCCGAACTGCTCACAAAATTGTGTTGCTGCTGCTTTATCAGTTCTTACTGAAATAGCTGCGTAGCAAATTTTATTTTCTCTGTCTAGCACAAGGCTGCCAGTTCCTTCTAGGAATTTATCGTGTGATTCAAATTCGGTAAAATCTACTATTTCTTTTACAGATAAGCCATAATTATTTCGGATAATTTCTACAACGTCCTCTCTTCTTTCTGCTCTCCTGTTTACGGCGAACATAGGGTAGTAGGCTACTCGAGCATCTTCATGAAATGAAATCCAATTGTTCGGGAAGATAGAGTCAGGAGTATCAGGGCTTAAGGTGTCTTCTATAACTATTACGTTTATTCCTTTATCTTCAAGTTTATTAACGAAACGGGTGAACTCCAACAGTGCTCTTTCTTGAACGTTTTCTGGAGTTAAGCTTTCGAGTGTTTTTTGGTAATAATTATTCACCGCAGTTTGCTCATTCATCCTGAAGCTAACTGGTTGAATCATTAGTATTTTAGACGTGCACTGTTTGGGCATTTAAGAATGTATTTAATCTCTCTTCAAAGGTAGTGTAGAACATCTTAATAAACCTTCCATTTTAGCTATCTCACTATATTTTATTTTCTCAACGGTGTACCCTTTAGATTCTAAAAAAGTATTGGTCTGCTTTAGATTAATCTCTGAAATAACATGGTCTTTATCTATAGAAAAGAGATTGGCACCCATGTTATACATCTGTTCGCTATCTATAAATAAGCAGTTGTCTTCACCAAAATAATTTATGAGCCATTCAGCGTCTTCGGGGTTCTTAAATCCCTCTTTGTGAACAATGGCATGACCCAACCCAAAAGGTTGGAAGCAGCAGTCTAAATGAAGCGCGTTCATCTTAGGGTCTGTATCACTTTTTTTTAGCTCAAATGCTTTTACTTTTTTAGATGGGAATGATTCTTTGAAAAATGCCACACCTTCAACGTTAGTTCGGGATACTTTATAGGTTGAAAAATCTTCGGGTTCAGAATAGCCGATAAAAAGATATTCATTATGTGGCATAATATCTCCTCCTTCAAATCTTACTCCTTCTGGAGCTTCAATAATGTTGCCTTTTGAGAAATCACTAATTACTTCTGTTAACGCCTCGATTTCTCTACTTCTATCATTAATAACATTTGCAATGACAAATTTATCATCGATTACAATAGCTATATCTCGTACAAAAATTTGATTGTAATTATTTATATTATTTGGTCTTAACACTTCTATTCCGTTCTTGTTTAAAACCTTGAAAAAGCCCAACATTTCTTCATCTATGGATTTTTGGGTAGGGAAAGTACCATTTTTGATATGCTCTTTGGATTTTGGGTCGTAAGCATCAGATAATTCAGGTGTCCCTCCGAAAGATTTAGACGAACCAAGAATAACAAGCTTTAGCTTAGCATATTCATTTATTACTTTCATGGCTTTATTGACTCTAAGAATTAACGCAAATGTAACTCCGCAAGCAGTTCTTTTATGATGGTTTTTGATTCAAATTCTCTATTTTACCCACAATATCAATTTAGGATTAATTCTTTTTTTACATTTTCAAAATCAAATTCGGCGGCGCTTTCTTTTGTCAAGAATGTTTCTGGTAAGATGAAATAATGATTATTCTCATCCTTAATAATCATTATTTGTTTTTTGTCGTGATATGAAACTTCATGTAAAACTTCGTTTATGACTGCTTGAGCATCCGATTTCAATGCGATGTTTTGTATGACCTGAAAACCAGAAACTGCAGAAGCGCTATCTAATCCGATTGTGGTCTTCATTTTATACTTCTGTAGGAATACTTTATGATTTTTAGATTCATCTATCAATATACATGACTCTTCGAATGTTACGTTCTCTAGTTTAAATGTTTTCATATTATTGAACTGCACATAGTAAAACTTTTCAACTTCTAATCTTTCTAGAGACCTGTATACACCTGGATATATTAAATCGGCTATTGCTTTCGGATTTCTTTTAGTCGTAGCGTCGAAATACGCTTTAATAGCTGTCTCTATTCGTTCCTGCTGAGGTGAAGGATTTTTGGAGTTTGATGTTTCACAACTCATAAGAAGTATTGTAATGTATAGAAAGTATATAGTCTTTTTCATGGTGTTATCTATGGTGGATTTCAAAAGTACATTATTTAACGTGCTGTGATTTATGAATATTCTACTCAATTATAGGTCGCTTGTATGTCAATATAATTGGTTGGTATTTTATTAAATGCGCCTAGAATCAGTGATTATATTTTAATTATGCAACAATTTTAAATAAAAGTAACCTCTTAATATATTTTTGTGCATCCTCGGCCATTCTGCTGGGTGGTTTGGAATAAAAAAAATAGGATTTTTGTGGTTTAAAAAACAGAATTACTGGCTAACAATAAAACCGTCAGGTATACTCTTTATGGGTTTATTAGTCTTGCTTGTCGAGCTATTAATAATAGATATTTCTTCTAACCTTAGCTATGTATTTAGCTAACCTTATAACTTGCTTCGTATAGCCATACTCATTGTCATACCAAGTGTATAGAACTACCCTTTTTCCATCTTCAGACACAATGGTGGCGGGACTATCAAACACTGCACAGCATTCATTTCCTATAATGTCATTAGAAACAAGTTCTTCATTAATGGAATAAAAGATTTGGTTCACTAATTCTCCTTTCATCGCATTAGTTTTCATTAAGTCTTGAACTTTATTTTTAGTTACTTTTTCACCTAATTCTATATTCATTATGGCTAATGAGCCATTAGGAGTAGGCACTCTTACCGCGTTGGCAGTAAGTTTTTTTTCCAAGGATGGAATTACTTTAGTAACAGCTTTTCCAGCTCCTGTTTCTGTAATTACCATGTTCACCGCAGCAGATCTTCCTCTACGATGCTTGCTATGCATGTTATCTAACAAGTTTTGGTCATTGGTGTAGGCGTGAACTGTTTCTATATGGCCTGACTTTACACCAAATGCATCATCCATCACTTTTAGAATAGGAGAGATGGCATTTGTAGTACAACTAGCAGCTGAAAAAATATTCATTTTTTCTATGTCCAAATTTCTATGGTTAATTCCGTAAACAATATTAGGAATTCCTTTGCCAGGAGCGGTCAATATAACTTTTGCTACACCTTTAGACTTTAAGTGAAGACTAAGCGCCTCTTTATCTCTAAAAGCACCTGTATTATCTAGAACTAGTGCATTAGAAATACCATATTTTGTGTAATCGATAGAGCTGGGGTCAGAAGCACCTATCATGTTTACGCGTTGTCCATTTATAATTAAGCATGAGTTATTGAAATCTGTATCTACAGTTCCTTTAAATCGTCCATGTACAGAGTCATTTTCAAGCAGTGAAGCTCTTTTGCTTATAGATAACTCATCTACTGAGCGCATAACGATAGCTCTTAATCGCAACTGCTGTCCTTTTCCAGCTTGACTAATCAATTCTCTGGCAGCTAGCCTTCCTATTCTACCAAACCCGTATAGAATTACATCTCTCGGTTCCATTGGCTTACTTTCAGTAGTGAAAAAGTTTTGGAATTTATCTTCGAGAAAATCTTTGGTCGATTTATATGTTTCTCTTTCAGTTAACCATTCATCGGCTAACTTTCCGATATCGATTTTAGCAGGAGCTAGGTCCATATTAAATATTTCGCGAGCTAATTCTGCTGAGTCGAAAACACTAATAGGCTTTCCAACCATTTCTGCAGAATATTTATGTAAACGAAGAATCTCCGTTATACTCGTATCCACTAGATGATTTCTGAATAGAACTAGTTCTATCGATTTTTCAAACATAAGTTTACCTATTGAATGAATTAAATCTACAGCTGCTCTTTCCTGATTAACATAGACTTCAAGTTCATTGCTGTAAGTCTCTTGAGTTAATACTGAATTTGACATTTTGAATGTTGGTTATAATTATTAAAATATTCCGACTTTTTCATTGAAAGTCATGCAGTGCAAATTTAACTTGAATTAGCGAATTCATTCTCGAAGAAATAAAAAAAGCCGTTCTATGGGGAAACGGCTTTATGAAAATATTTTGTGGGGTTTTACAAACCAAATCCGTAATAGGCTTTGGTTCCATTTTCATAAACTCCTTCAATTAGAATTCCTCCGCTTCTGTTCTCCAAGAGGGTCTCTAAATCGGCAGAGCTATTAATATCATTTCCGTCAAGTTTAGTTACTATAAATCCTTTTTTAATTCCGCTAGAGCTAAGTTTTCCGCGTTGCAATTCTGTGATTTGGGCCCCTCCAGTTATTCCTAGTTTAGTTTTAATTTCATCAGAAATATCGGAAAACTGCGCACCTAAAATTTCTTTTATTTCTGACTTTTCAAAAGTCTTAAGAGCAGTGCCTCCGTCATTATCTCGTAATTCCACCGAAATATTCTTTTCAGTCCCACCTCTCCAAACTGTCACGGTTACTTTGTCACCAGGTCTATATTTACTTATCTGCTCTTGTAATTGAGGAACAGAATTAACATCTTTAGAATTAATTTGAAGTATAACGTCACCAGATTTTATTCCTGCATCATAAGCCGCTCCATTTTCAGTAAGGGATTTGACGTGAATTCCTTTTACGTTAGGTAAATTATATTCATTTGCCAACGTTTCCGTTACAGGCATTATTCTTACACCTATGTAAGCCCTTTGAACTTGGCCGTATTTTATTAAGTCCTCTGCTACTTTAGATGCTATAGAACTTGGTACGGCAAAACTATATCCAGAAAACGAACCAGTTTTAGAGGCAATAGCCGTATTTACTCCAATTAATTCGCCATTGGTGTTAACTAAAGCACCACCGCTGTTACCAGGGTTCACTGCAGCGTCTGTTTGAATAAATGATTCTACAGGAAATATTTTTCTTCCTGGGTCTGAGCTTAATAGATTAATATTTCTTCCTTTAGCACTTACTATTCCAGCGGTAACTGTAGAGGTTAAGTCAAAAGGATTTCCTACGGCTAACACCCACTCACCGATTTTTACTGCCTCACTATCGCCTATTTTAAGTGAAGGGAAATGAGAACCTTCTATTTTTAACACAGCTATGTCGGTAGTAGGGTCTGTCCCTATTAGTTCTGCACTATAGGAGCGGTTGTCATTCATACTTACCTCTATATTGTCAGCCCCTTGTATTACATGGTTATTAGTAATGATATAACCGTCATCTGAGATAATTACTCCGGAACCAGAACCTTTTTGTATATAAGGCTCTATACCCGATTCATCGCCAAAGAAATCAGCCCAAGGATTATATGCGTTTTGTACTTCTATCTCTGTCTTTACGTGAACTACACCATTTACAGTTTTACTGGCTGCCATGGTGAAATCACCTACAGGCACAATACTAGAAGTGGGGTGACTTACATAATTAAAATTGGAAGCCGCTGTATTATCTAGGTTTCCAGAAGAAATTAATTCTGAATCGAATAAGAAATAGTTAGAGACCATTAAGGAAAAAAGCCCTCCAATGAATGCTGCTGCTGTGAAGCTAATTATTCTTTTCATCTTTTAAATATTATTTTATATCAAAATTAACGCCAGTTGATTCTTTTTGTTTTATTGAAGTTATTAATTAATGTTAAGCAAAAAAGGAAAGCATTATGTTGCCTTTTTTATTATTTAAAGATTTCTTAATCTTTAGAATCAGCATTTTCATAAGCATCAATAAAAGTCTAAGTTCTTAACGTTGTGAATTGATTTTCAAACTCTTTAGGAGTTACAATTTCCATTGGGCTTGCTGTAATAGGTCCTTAACGATCATAGACAGCCGTTAAGTCATTGGAGCAGACACCTCGGATGCACACTGAACATTCTCTTTCTCAGGGTAGCTTTTTTTTATTTCTTTAGGCCTATTTCTTTTAGTCTTTGGTTTAAAAACTCGCCTGCACTGATAGGTGAGTAATTAGGGGACTGGTTTTGTTCTATACAATTCTCAAGACAGTCTAACCTCATGTCACTTCTAGGGTGTAAGAAAAAGGGGATAGAAAAACGACTAGTTCCCCATTTTTCTCTAGGTGGATTTACCACTCTATGGGTCGTGCTTTTTAGACGGTCGTTAGTTAATCTTTGTAACATGTCACCCACATTCACTACTATCCGATCGGGCAATGCTGTTACAGCTATCCACTCGTTATCTTTGTTTAGAACTTCTAATCCATCTGCAGAAGCTCCAATGAGAAGAGTGATAAGATTAATATCTTCATGTTGACCTGCTCTTACAGCAGATTTAGGCTCGTTAGTTATTGGAGGGTAATGAATTGGTCTAAGTATGCTATTGCCATTGTGAATTTTATCATCAAAGAAAGATTGGTCTAATCCAAGAAAAATAGAAATAGCTCGAAGCATGTGCTTTCCTGTCGTCTCAAGTGATTTGTATGCTTTTAAGCCTACTTCATGAAACTCAGGCGTTTCTTTTGTAAAGACATTATTAGGATATTGAGACTTTATAGAGTCACCATCCAGGACTTCCTGCCCGAAATGCCAAAACTCTTTTAAATCTCCAGCACTTGAATCTTTGGCATGCTCTCTTCCGAAAGAAATATACCCCCTCTGGCCTGCTAAACCCTCTATTTCATAAGAGGTTTTCACTTCTTGGGGTAGGCTAAAGAAGTTTTTTACTTCTGCATATAAGGTGTCTATTTCAGCGTCAGAAATTAGATGATTTTTCACTGCGACAAAGCCAATATCTTCATATGCTTTTCCCAATTGATTAACGAACTCATTTTTTTCAGTGTCAGTTCCATTCAAAAAAAGGTTTAAATCTACTGTTGGTATTCCCTCGAGGTAATCACTCATTTTTCTTCAGTTATTTCTTAAATATAGATTCTATGTTTTCAAAAGACTTAAATTCAATGTTGAGTTGATGACCAAAAAAGTTATAGTCTATCCTGGTGCTAACCTATCTTCCTACTTCACATCTTAAACCCTCACTGCAAATTTATTTGCTTCTTATAAATCTCTAGTGGCAAATGCTAAATGAATTTTTCCTTCCATAAACACGCGTTTTTTTCAAGTACAATAGTTGAGATATAAAAGTATATAAAAATCACGCTGATATTTTCAATATACTACCTTGAATTATTTTATTCTGAATCCTACAGTAGAATATCTTTTGGTAGTTACATTTTCTATTTTCTCCTCTAAAATCATTGACTGGCCAGTTGGTGAGTCTGCTACTTGCTTCATGTTTTTCACTTCTCCAAAGGGAATGTTAAGTGCTGTTAACTTTTTTTGTAAATAGAGTGTCTCGTAAGTTACGAAAGCTACTTTAAGTAACTCTGTCAAGTCATCTAAATGAATTAGTCGATTTTGGTTATTCGTAAATTTTTCATCAGTGATTAATTCAGTTAAGTGTAGCATAGAACATAGATTCTCGAATTGACTTTGACTTCCTATGGCTAAAACTATTTCTGTTCCTTCTAAAGATTTAAATACTTCCCCATATAAAGCTATGTTTGGATGGCGACTCCCTATGCGCTCTGCATTAATGTTATTCATTAAATAGTTAGACCCCTGGTTTACTAGTGCGCTGATAGCAGATCTTTCTAAGCTCACCTCTACTAGAGCACCTTTTTTAGTTTTTTCTCTGCGTAGCAATGCCGCTAAAATTCCACTTCTTAATTGTTGGCCAGCCAGCACATCCATTAGTGCTACAGGCATTTTTGTAGGTGGGGAGTTTTTTTGGCCATTCATATACATAAATCCGCATTCTGCCTGAATAACTACGTCATAGGCTACTTTCGTATCTTGAGTCTCGAAGCCGGAAAGCTTGGCATAGATGATTTTAGGGTTAATCAATTTTACCCGTCCATAATCTAAAGCGAATTTATAATCGTCTCCTTTTTTAAAATTAGAGATTACAACATCTGCGGTTTTAAGAAGCTCGTAAGTTTTATTGATGTCATTCATTTTAGTGAAGTCTAAAAACCTGACTTCTTTCTTATAATTGATAGCTGAATAATATGCTGAAATTTCGGTTTCCTTATTTTCTTCAGGATGCTTCCAACTTCTAGTCACATCTCCATTGGTAGCGGAGTTTTCGATTTTTATCACTTTAGCTCCAAGCTCTGAAAACATCATCCCAGCATAAGGACCTGCTAAAACACTGCTTAGTTCTATTATTGTGTATCCTTCAAAAATATTATCCATTTTGCGAAGATAATTATTGTAAAGCGCTAAAATACCTCACGATATAAAATGACATAAGATTTCATTAACAGCGATTAATCAGTTACATTTAAAATTCTATGTTTAACCAAGGAACCTAATGAAGAATTTATTATTAACAGTATTGTCAGGTTTTTTAATGCTTAACAGTTTCTCTCAAACTCCTTGTGCAGGAGGAACAGCTGGAGGATATCCATGTGAAAATGTGGAGTTATTAGCTCATTTAACCAGTTCTCAGTTAGGAGGTGGTGAAATGAATGACATTTGGGGATGGACAGATCCAAATGGAGGAAACGAATATGTGATTATCGGCAGAGACGCAGGAACTTCATTCGTAGATATTTCTGACCCTCTAAATCCAATTTACTTAGGGGTACTCTTTTCACACACATCTAATTCTATCTGGAGGGATATAAAAGTTTATCAGAATCATGCGTTTATAGTAAGTGAGGCTAATTCTCACGGAATGCAGGTCTTTGACCTAACACAATTATCGTCAGTAGCAGGAGCTCCAGTAGTGTTTTCAGAAACAGCATTTTATGGAAGTTTCGGGAGGTGCCATAATATCGTAATAAACGAAGCGTCTGGATTTGCTTATGCTGTAGGCAGCAATACCGCTGGTGGTGGGTTGCATGCTATAGATATTTCTACTCCTACTAGTCCAGTAATAGCAGGGCTTTTCTCTGGAGAAGGATATACACATGACGCTCAAGTCGTAAATTATATAGGTCCAGATACTGATTATAATGGCGCAGAGATAGCTTTTGCTTGTAATGAAAATAATATAGCCATTATAGATGTTACTGATAAAACAGATATTCAAGGAATTAGTTTGGCGACATACCCTAGTACATTTTATACTCACCAAGGATGGCTTACAGAGGATCATAAGTATTTTTTGGCTAATGATGAATTAGATGAAATAAATGGAACTGGTAACACTCGTACATTTATTTTCGATGTTCAAAACTTAGATGCGCCTTTTCTTTTGGGGACTTATACTCACTCAACTGCGGCTATTGATCATAATTTATATGTGCATGAGGGATATATTTATGAATCTAATTACAGTGCTGGATTAAGAATATTAGAATCTTCGGATATCGCTAATGGGAACTTATCTGAGGTAGCCTTTTTTGATGTTTATCCTGCTAGTAATTCTGCTCAGTTTAATGGTTCATGGAGTAACTATCCGTTTTTTAGTTCTGGTGTAGTTGCTCTAAGTCATATAGAAGAAGGTTTATTCTTACTAAAGCCAGATATCATGACATTTTATGCAGATACGGATAATGATGGTTTTGGAGATCCTTCGGTTTCGTTAGAGGCTTTCACAGATCCAAGTGGTTATGTGGATAATGATCTGGATTGTGATGATACGTTAATTACGGTTTACCTCAGTGCTCCAGGTACTGGGGAGAATATCGATAATAACTGCGATGGAGAAGTTATGGGAGCAGAGCTAACAGCTCAGTGCATTGCCGATTTTAATAATGATGGAACTAGAAATATTTTAGACTTATCTGCTCTTTTAGGTACTTTTGGCTGTATCACTGATTGTTCAGTAGATGCAAATAATGATGGATTTACCAATGTTTTAGACCTTTCAGTTTTTTTAGGCTTTTTCGGAGTAGATTGTGAATAGTGATTACCCCTCTACTAATTGTTTCTGATAGAGATCATGATAATATCCTTTTTTATCTATGAGGTCTTGATGACTTCCTTGCTCGATTATTTCACCTTTATTTAATACTAAAATATGGTCAGCTCTTAGAATGGTACTAATTCTGTGGCTTATTATGATGCTTGTTTTTCCCTTCATTATCTGGTTTAGATTACGAAGTATTTTATCTTCTGTTTCAGTATCTACAGAACTTAGACAGTCATCAAAAATCAAGATTTCTGGGCTTTTGATAATAGCTCTAGCGATAGATATTCGTTGCTTTTGTCCTCCAGATAGGTTAATTCCACGCTCGCCTAAAATAGTATCGAACTTCTCAGAAAATTCCATTATATTGTCATAAATATCAGCTTGCTTAGCAGCTTCTACTATCTGTTCCTCAGTCAATAGTTCATCGCTAAATGAGATGTTATTCCTAATAGAATCGGAGAATAAGAAAACATCTTGAGGAACTGTTCCCATGCTATTTCTCAGATTTTCTAAATGTACGTTTTGTATCGTTCTACCGTCTATTTTGATAGAGCCAGAGGTCACATCATACTGTCTAGAGATTAAATTGGCGATGGTAGATTTACCACTTCCCGTTTTGCCTGTGATGCCTAAAGTTTTACCAGTTTCAAGGTTGAAATTTATGCGTTTCAGCGCCTCAATTCCAGTATCTGGGTATGTGAAACTAACATCTTTAAATGTAATATTACCTGTGATTTTTTCATCTCCGCTATGAGTAGATTTAATTTCAGGCTCTTCGTTTAAAAATTCATTTATCCTCTTCTGAGAGGCTTCTGCTTTATTAACTAGTGACGTTACCCAGCCCACTGATGCAAATGGCCAAGTGAGCATGTTGACGTAAATAATAAACTGGATGATATCTCCTTTATCGAATCCATTCCCAGCGATGGCTTCTAAACTTCCGAGGTAAATAGCGAAAACAGTGCTTAAACCCACAAGCATAATAATAAGCGGCATGAAAAGCGCTTCTATTTTTATTAAAGAAAGAATAAGCGTCTTATATGAATCACTTTCGTTTCTGAAAAAATTCATATAGGCATTTTCTCTGTTGTAAGCCTTTAACACTCGTATTCCACTTGTGGTTTCTTGAACGAATGAACTCAATTCACTTTGTTTCTCTTGTACTCGTTCACTTTTCTTATTGATTAAGGTACTTACATAGTAAATACTAATAGATAATATAGGAAGAGGCAGTAAAGTGTATAAGGTGAGCTTTACGCTTATAGAGCACATGGCATAGAGCACAAATCCGATTAAAAAAGCCAGACTTAAGGTGTACATAACTGCCGGGCCCAGATACATCCTTACTTTAGAAACGTCTTCGCTTATTCTATTCATTAAATCCCCAGTATTATTTCTTTTAAAGAAAGAGAGTGATAAGTCCTGATACTGCTGATAGATTTGGTTTTTCAGGTCATACTCTATTCTTCTGCTCATAATAATCAGTGTTACCCTTGTGAAGAATAGGAATATTCCTTGAATAATAAAGAGAACAGCAAATAGAATCGCTAGCAGAAAAATTACATACCTAGTAGTTTTGGCTTGTTCTTGTTTATCTGAATTTGTCTGTTCTACACTTGTTAAACCTATATCATTTAACCAACGAATACTTTCTGGAAGAGAGGGGGGAGATGTATCATTTTTTACGGCATCTAGCGAATTCTCTATGTAGTCTACACCTTCATTAAATAGCGTAGGGGCATAAACTTTAAAATAAGTAGTTAACACTATGAAAAACAGTCCGATGATTAAGTGCCACTTATACTTAAAGAAATATTTATTTAGATATTTTAGTTCCTTCATTTGAGAGGCTAAACTTAGTGTTTAATGGGTAGGAAATTAGAATTTAAAGTTCCACGTTATACTCGGAAGGATTGGGAAAAGACTTACTTGTTTTGCTGTAATTTTAACCTCTCCGTTAAGAACGTTTCCTTCATTAGCATAATATATAAAGAAAGGATTTTGACGGTTGTAAACATTGTAAATACTAAAACTCCAACTACCTTGAATAGTTTTTGGTCTTCTTTTTTCATTACCGTTTTCATCAGTATATTTTTTAAATTTCTCTGAGTATCTAACGGCAGATAGGTCTAGCCTATGAAAACTGGGCAGTCTATAACTATTTCTTTCTGCATATTCAAACACAGTACTTTCCTCTAAAATATACCATCTGACGGGAGGGGTGAAGGTGTTTCCAGTGCTGTAGACAAAAGCAGCTGAAAACGTCCATTTATCGGAGAGTTCATAATTAGATACGGCACTAAAATCATGACGTCTATCATATTTAGCAGGAAATGTTTTCCCGCTGTTGAGCGATTCGAAGTCTCTATCTGTTTTACTCCATGTATACCCAATCCATCCATTTAGCTTCCCTTTATTCTTCTTTACAAAAAACTCTAATCCATAACTAGTTCCATCACCAAAAGTTAGTTGAGAATCGATGTTGTTATTGATGTTGTCTTCGGGTCGCGCGCCTTCTTTATACTCTACCAAGTTGGTCATAGTTTTGTAGTATATCTCCCCGCTCGCCTCATATTTACTTTCATCAAAGTTTCTGTAGTAGCCCAATGCGTATAAAATTCCTTCTTGAGGTTTTATTAGTTCAGTAGAAGGCAGCCAAGTGTCTGTAGGGAGAGTGAGTGCGCTGAATGATGCTAGGTGAACGTACTGAAAATTACGAGTAATTCCTGACTTAATACTGCTTTTCGAGTTTAACTGATAACGAGCAGAGAAACGAGGCTCTAGTCCTACGTATTCAGCTACAGTTTCATTCGATTCATATAAGATGGTTTCTCTATTCTCTGAAGGATTGTCAGAATTATATCTTTTAAATGGACCTTTCTGTAAATAAGCAGAAGCGCGCAGGCCTGTATTTAACTTAATTTTATCTGAAAGATTCCATTCATCGTTTATATAAATGCCGTATTCTCTGCTACGAATGTTTTGGGGATCACCTGTATTGAACTCTGTATCTCCTGAGCTTACTTCTACGGTACTCGGAGAGAAAGTATGATTTATATATTCTGCTCCGAATTTCAACTTGTGTCGTGAATTGGGAAAATAGCTAAAGCTAACCTTACTGCTCATATCTTTTATTCCTGAGAGAAGCTTAAACTTGAAGTCATCTTGGTCTCCTGTAAATTCGAATTTGAAGTCTGAATAAGTTACTATGGTATTGGCTACTAACTTTCCTCCAAATTGATGATTCCACCTAAATGAACCCGTGGTATTTCCCCAGAGAATATCTGAACCAAACCCTGCGGCAGGACTAGCAAACCCAAACACATCTTTTCCGAAATACCCGCTTAAGTATATTTGGTCTTTGTTACTCAGTTTATAATTTAATTTGGCATTTAAGTCGTAGAAGTAATAATCACTTTCCCTGGCCTGTGACCCTTCCCTGGCAAATGGTTTTACTAAAATATCGGCATAAGTTCTTCTGCCTGATATAATAAAAGATGAAGTGTTTTTTTTAATAGGACCTTCGAGTGTTAGTCTGCTGGAGATTAACCCCAAACCACCTTCTCCTTTATACTCTTTATTATTCCCTTCTTTCAGAGAAATATCAAGAACAGAAGATAATCTGCCGCCATACTGTGCAGGCATACCTCCTTTTATCAGCTCTACATTTTTGACGGCATCTGCATTAAAAACAGAGAAAAATCCAAGTAGGTGAGAAGCATTATAGACTGTCGCATTATCTAAAAGTATAAGGTTTTGATCTGCACTTCCTCCTCTGACATAAAACCCGGAATTTCCTTCACCATTGGCTTGAACTCCGGGTAGGAATTGGATGATTTTTAATATATCTACCTCACCCAAGAAAGCAGGGAGAGTTTTTATTTTTTCTAATTCAAGAGAAATAGTGCCCATCTCTCCACTTTGGGTGTTTTTATTTTTTTCTGCATCGATGGTGGCTTCTTGAAGAAGGAGAAGACTCTTTAACTCGAGATCTAATCTCACATCTTCTATGAGATTTATCTGTTTAGAAACTGACTGGTATCCCACATAGCTAAACTCGAGAGAGTGAACTCCTTCCGGGAGAGTCATGGAATAAAAACCATAAACGTCACTCGTTGAGGTTGAATTATTAGTAGAGTAAACATTAGCGCCAATTAAGTATTCACCGGAATTATAATCGGTTATGTTTCCTGATATAGTGTGGTTTTGAGCACTGGAGTTGTAAATAAGGAGTATAGAGTTTACTAAAAGGGATGTCTTTAACCATGGAAGCTTCATAACAGCGAAATATAAAATAAGTAACCTTTACTTGTAACAAAAGTCTAAGTTTTAGCGTAGATGTAATCACCAAAGTATTACACTATGAAATTTAACTTAGCATTTCTTTTTCTTTTTATGTCGTTAATATCTGATTGCCAAGAATATAACTTTGACTATCTTGACATATATTTGGATGTCACAGAGAAAAAAGATGCAATTTATCAGCGAGTTTTAAAACCCTTAGATGAAAGTTTTTTCAGTGCAGAGATACTATCATTAGATGGATTGGTAAAGGCCAAAGGAGTATATTTTATTGAAGACCAAGAGTTAATTCCTCACGGTTATTTTGTTTTCTTCCATCCCAATGGGGAAAAGGAATCAGAAGGAAGGTATAAGGTGGGGTATAAAGTGGAATATTGGAAAAGATATGATTCTGAAGGAACAGAAAAAACTTCGAAGTATTATGAATCGGATTTAGGAAACCTCATACAATCTATTTCAGAATAACAGTATAAATCTTTTTTAAGGTCTAAATTTGGTCTTGTGTTGAGAATAAAATACTTCTTCGTTGTTTTTCTTGTAGGTCTGTTTTTTGTGCATTGCAATAGGCCAAGTCAGACGTCAGACAAAAAAATATTTCGATATAATGAAACTGCGGGCATCAATACTTTGGATCCGGCTAATGCTCGATATCTAGAGGATATGAGGGTGATTAATCAAATTTATGATGGACTACTATATTTGGATGACTCTATGAAAATTCAGCCATGCATAGCAAATAGTTATTCTATTTCTGAAGATGGTCTGACTTATACATTTCATCTAAAAAAGGAAGTTCTTTTCTCTCCACATGAAACATTTCCTAATGAATCTTCTAGGATTATAAACGCAGAAGATTTTGTTTACAGTTTTAATCGAATCCTAGATCCCAAAGTTGCTTCTCCGGGAATGTGGATTTTTAACCAAGTTAAAAAAGAAAACGGTTTCGTAGCTATAGATAATCATACGCTTCAAATAAACTTAACTCAGCCATTTCCAGCTTTTCTTGGAATACTTACTATGCAGTATTGCAATGTCGTGCCTGAGGAAGTTGTGAAATTTTATGGGAATGAATTTAGGAGTAACCCGATAGGTAGCGGTCCTTTTAAGCTTGGTTTTTGGCTGGAAGGAGTGAGTCTGGTACTTCATAAAAGCGATACATATTGGAGAACAAATGAAAACGGAGAAAAACTCCCTCATTTGGATGCCGTTAGAGTAGACTTTATGAGAGATAAGTCTACAATGTTTTTAGATTTTTTAAAAGGAAAGTATGATTTCATTAGCGGTTTAGATCCTAGTTATAAAGATGAGCTTCTGACGTTTAATGGAGAGTTGAATGAAGTCTACAGGTCAACTGTGAGCTTCCAAAGAGCTCCCTTTATAAAAACTGATTATATAGGACTTTTGGTAGATAAAGATCTTCTTCCGGCTGATTCTCCGCTAAGAGTAAAGAAATTTAGGCAGGCGTTAAACTTTTCCGTAAATAGAAAAAAACTAGCTAAATACTTAAGGAATAACTCTGTATTCCCAGCAAGTAATGGCTTCCTTCCAAAGGGTTTTGAAGCTCATGGATTTCATCTTCATGAAGGATATGGTTATAATTTAGAAAAAGCAAAAAATCTGTTGGATGAGTCTAATATTGATTTGACCATACCTTTAATTATTAGCACCACATCGGAGTACGTTGATATTTGTGAGTATCTTCAATACCAATGGGAACAGCTGGGTTTAAAAGTTAAGGTAGAGGTGTTACAAAGCTCAAATCACAGAGATTTAGTGGCTAACTCCAAGATAGAAGTATTTAGGAAAAGTTGGTTAGCGGATTATTCAGATGAGGAGAATTTTCTAGGTCTGTTTTACTCGAATAATTTTAGTCCAGGGGGGCCTAACTACACTCATTTTTCTAATAGTCAGTTTGATTCATTATTCGAAAAGGCTCTTCATACGTCAGATTACTTTAAACGTAAAGTGCTCTATGGTCAGATGGACAGCCTGCTGTTGGATGAAGCTCCTGTGGTTCCTTTGTTTTATGATCAGGTATCACACTTTTTAAGTAAGAAGATATCTAATTTTGCGACCAATCCCTTGAATATGCTAGACTTCTCTAAAGTTGAAAAACTTAATTGATAGACATTCTTACTGTCTTATTGGCACTATTTTTATCTTTCTGCGCAACCTTTCCTATCTTTAGAAAGTCTTTTAATCAATAACTGAAAAAATTAGTGAACGAAGTTCAAATCATAGAGGGTTGCATTAAGAAAGAGAGAAAGGCACAGGATGCTTTTTTTGCTTCTTACAATGGATTGTTGTTTGGAGTTTGCTTACGCTACACAAAGAACAGATTCGAGGCAGAAGATGTGCTTCAAGAGGGATTGATTAAGATTTACAAAAACATGCACATGTTTAGAGAAGGTAGATCTTTCGAGGGTTGGATAAGGAGGATTATGATCAATACTGCGATTACTTATTACAGAAAAATGAAAAAGCATGCTTATCATGCTGATATAAGTGATGTTGGGGTGGCTTCCTCTGAAAGTGAACTCTTCACAGAGTGTGAGTTTACCAAAGATGAATTATTGAATACGATTAGCGAACTTCCCATTGGCTATAGAACAGTGTTCAACCTTTATGTGATAGAAGGGTATAAGCATAAAGAAATAGCAAAGCAGTTAGAGGTAGATATTAACACATCTAAATCTCAATTAAGTAGAGCGAAAAAGCTTCTTCAAACAAAGCTAAATGAACTTTCGAAAATTAAGATTCCATTAGAAATAGAATGAAAAAAGAAGATAACATAACCGAGCTCTATAAAAATGCTTTTAATGACTATTCTGTCCGTGCTCCTGCTAGTGTTTATAAGAAAGTTCAGCTTGAATTAGATAGGAAGAGTCTATTAACAATAGATCCTACAAGACTGAATGTTTTCTACATGGCTCTGATGTCAGGTGCTGTGGCTTGGGCAATCTTAGGAAACTACTCTGCAGAAATTACAAATGCAAGCATTATTCCAGAAATCAAGGCTAATACCGAGTTGGTCCTGCAGCATAATTCAATTCAAGATAATAAATATAATTCTGCAAATGAATTTTTCGAAGAATTAGAAAAAGCAGAGGTTGTTCAGCCTGTTATCTTTGAAAAATCATGGACTAGACAGTCAATAACGAATGCTACTGACGAAATAATATTTCCCAATGAACTAGTAGGTGAACTCGAGGGATTAGAGGAAATTATCTCTGGTGAGCAAATTGAATTCGTTGAAAATGTAGAAATTAGTTCAGAAACTATTGAGGATAACGCTAAAGCAGAGGAAAAAGAAGAAGATTTTAGAGAGAAAATCTCACTGACTAACTCTAGAGTTGAGTCAGCAAGTGAGTTTATGCGACTTTTATCCTTGGATAGTGATAAGAAAGGAGCTCTTACTATCAGCACTAAGAAAAAATAACAGAAATTTGACTGACTGTTCTAGAGCAGTCAATTGTTTAGTGAAGTCTCAAGTTAAAAATATTACAGCTCTTGTAGAGCGACTAAAAAAAACTATCTTGATGATGGTTTTTTTCAGTTTATCTAACTTTTTGTTTGCTGGAGTAGAATTAAAGAAGGATACTATAATTATAGATGGAATAACTATAGAAATTCAGTTAGTGGAGGAGGAGTTAGAAGTTTCTCAATCATTAATGTTAGAAGAGGACTACCTACCCAAAGAAAAAAAGCCCTCTTCTCTGTCTGTTTACTTTAACCAGGGAGTTAGTTTTAACTCTATCGAAGTGTCTGAAACATATACTTCCTTGGACGAATTTATAGATAGTAATCCTTCGACAGGGAATTACTCCTCTTTTGGTTTAAGTGCAAAGGTTTTAGATGGAGATAGATTTTCATTAAGCGCTGGATTGAATTATACTTATTGGAGTCAAGATTACTTCAGACTGAATGACCAATTAGATGACAGTCTAAATGATTTTTATTCTCCTTTCAAAGGAGAGTTTTGTCAGGTGACGCTTTTGAGAACAGAACTTGGAGTGGAGCGAGATACTCTGGCCTTAAATATAATATCAGAGGTATATCGGCAGTCTTATTTGGAGTTATCTCTAGGTTTCAATTATAATTTACTAAATCCCAAAAGGAAATCTTCATTAAGGCTGGGTGCTTTAGTTGTTCCTGGGATATTAATAAGTTCTAATAATGCTACTATTTCTGTATTAAAGGGAAAAGATTTAATAGAGCTTAACACCAGTGATTTGAATGAAAGCGCTGTAAATTTTTCCCTTCAAGGAGCTCTAATCTATGAGACTCCTTTAAGCTCTAATTTAGGGTTTTCTGTTCAGTCAGGTTACCGAAAAAACTTATCGAACACCTTTAGTAAGCATAATCAACTGGTAGTCAGTAGAAATTCTATATTTTTAGGCTTAGGAGCTAAGTTTGTTTTTTGAGTCCCACAATAAAATCTAAATAATTTCGTCTTATATAAAGAGATTCATTCTCGTTTCTAAACACTCGTAAACCTGCAAAGTTCACAGAGCTTAGAAAATCATAATTAGTTGTTTTGGTTAAGGTAGTTAAGCTCTCAATCGTGAGGGCTTAACTTATTACTATGATTTCCAAATGTTTTTCTGAAAAAGAGATGTTGAAATTTTGCCTAGACCAAGTTAATCCTATATTTTTACGTGCTACAGAATGAAAAAAACACTCCTCATATTAGTAGCGATATTTTCTACATTTATTGGATTTGGTCAAAATTTAATACCAAACCCTAGTTTTGAATTATACAGCTCTCTTCCTAATGATTTAGGTCAGTTTGCTCTATGTGACCAATGGACTAATTGTTCAAGCTCAGATTCAGACCCAGACTATTATCATTCAAATGCCTCATTGTTGAGTGATTTGCCTGTAACAAGTGTCGCTGAAGTTTTTCCGCATTCAGGAAATGCATTAATGGGATTTGTTGCTGCTGGAAAAAACGGATCTAATTATAGAGAGTATCTATCAGTGAAGCTTTTAAGTCCAACAATTCCAGGAAGAAAGTATAATATATCCTTTAATATTACCAATGGGGAGGTTTATGAATATTCTCTTTCAGGATTAGGGGTCTCTCAGCTAGGAGTCTGTCTGAGTAATGCCCAGCTAATACAAACAAATAATGAACCTATAAGTGCGACCCCCTTCTATGAATCCTTTCAGATTATGTACGACAAAAGCTGGGAAAAAGTATCGTTTAGTTTTATAGCCAACTCCTCTTTAGAATGGTTAACTCTCGGGGTCTTCAATGATGACTCTGATTTGGATATTCAGTTTATGGATGGAAACTCTACCTTAGCTGATTATGCGTATTATTTCGTAGATAATTTCTCTATGAAAAACATTCCGTTAGAGTTTTTACAAGCTGAAGATGATAGAAGTATCCCGAGTGACATAGAACTAGGTGCGGACAGCGAGTTTCCATTCTTTGTTCCAAATGCATTTACACCTGATGGAAATGGAAATAATGATACATTTTCAATAATAGAAGGTCAGAAAAATATTGACTTTACTATCACTGTGCTTGACAGATGGGGAAAACAGATTTACTATGCTAAAAACGGAAATCCAGAATGGAATGGTAAATTCAACGGAAACTATTGTCCTAATGGCATTTATGCTTGGCGTATTAGTTACTCTATGAAAGATAAGGTAGGAAATGATATTGTTGCTGAAGAAACAGGTACCATTCATTTGATAAGATAGTTTTATACTTTTCACTAATCATTCGATTATTTTTGTTGGATGAATTATTCAGCAGACCTCAAAGATTTACCGATTTTAAAAAAAATCATTTTCGACTATGTTCTTGAAGACAAGAGAATAGAAGGTTTTTCGGAAGGGCTTCCATCTAAAGAAAGGATAGAGTCCATGATGGAAACGAAGTTTCGGTCAGCTGAAATCAGAAAGAGTTTATCCTCATCTATTCTTTCCGACTATTCCGAAAAATATGATTACCAGCCAGTTATAGATAACATTAATCTCTTAAGCGATTCTCGAACGTTTACAGTAACTACAGGGCATCAATTAAACTTATTTACGGGTCCGCTATATTTTATTCTTAAGATTGCTCAAACGATAAAACTGTCAACTCAGCTTAAAAAACTATTCCCTGACTTTAGCTTTGTTCCTGTCTACTGGATGGCTACCGAAGACCACGACTTAGAGGAGATTAATCATATTCATCTTTTTAACCAAAAAAGGGAATGGCAGACTTCTCAAAAAGGAGCTACTGGAAGAATGAATACTCAAGGTCTTGATGCTTTTGGTGATAATTTAAAAGATCTTTTCGAAAATAGCCCAGCTACTAAGAGCTTAGTAGGGCGTATTACTGAGATCTATAACACCTCACAGACCTTAGCAGAGGCCACTAGGGGAATGGTTCATTTACTCTTCCCAAAGGAAGGGATAGTGGTTATGGACGCTGATAAATCAGAGTTGAAAAAACACTTCATTCCATTGCTTCTAAAGGAACTTAAGGAGAGCACTGTGTTTGAGAGGATGACACGCACCAATGAAGAGCTGAAGGGATTAGGCTATCACGCGCAAGTCAACCCTCGAAAGATTAATTTGTTTTATCTTAAAGAATCTTCAAGAAATCGAATAGTTAGAGAGAAAGATAAATGGAGTGAACTAAATGGAGAACAGACGTGGAATTGGGAAGAGTTGGAGTTGGAAGTAAATGATTTCCCTGAAAGGTTTAGTCCTAATGCGGCATTTAGGCCTTTGTATCAGGAGTTTATTCTTCCTAATTTAATGACTGTTGGTGGTTCTGGAGAAATAGCGTATTGGTTGCAGTTAAAGTCTGTGTTTAAAGAGTTTAAAGTAGATTTTCCTTTTCTTCAATTAAGAAATAGCCATCTGTTTTTGTCCAAAAAACAAACAGATCTATTAGATGAATTCTCTCTTAAAATTAATGATTTACTCACTAGAAAAGAAGAGTTACTAAAATCGGTAGCTGGTGAATTGGTAAAGGTTGACCTGAAGGATGATTCAAAATATATAATAAGAAAGCTAGAAGATTTAACCCGTAAAGTGATTAATGAAGACTCTTCATTAGAGGGGAAAATGCTAGGTGTTAAGAGGGTTTTAGAAAATTCATTGAACCAAATCCAGAGCAAATTAGAAAAGTCTGTAAAATCTAAAAACTCAAATAAGTTTAGTCAATTAGAAAAGCTCCATGATTCAGTCACTCCAGGAGGAAAACTAAATGAGAGAACAATCAATTTTTTTAGCCTCCTAAACCATGTTAATTTAGAATATTTTATAGAAGAAATTTCTATTTTAGAAGACGATTTTACTCCTAAGCTGTATGTTCATAGTTATTGATAATTAAGCTAAGTGTACAATCTACACGTCCTATTTTTTAGTAATTTTAAACTGCCATGGAAGAAACAAATTTACAAGCTACTTATGACGAGAATGGGGAAACGATAAGCCCTCAATTATCTGAAGAAATAAAGAATTATCTGATCGATATTGACGGAACGGTTACAGAGGATGTCCCCAATGAAGAGCCAGAAAGAATGGTGACTTGTGAGCCTTTTCCAGATGCTTTAGGAATACTAAATAAATGGTATAATGAAGGACATATAATTACTTTTTTCACTTCAAGAACTGAAGAAAATCGTGATGTAACAGAATCATGGTTGGAGAAACATGGATTTAAATATCATGGGTTGCTTATGAACAAGCCAAGAGGAGGGAATTACCACTGGATAGATAATCATATAGTAAGAGCTACTAGATTTCATGGGAAGTTCACTGATTTGATTAAAAAAGAGAAAACTATAGAGGTATTTAAAAGGTAGTTAAATACCCATTCGTTCCATATAACGCTGAAGAATTATAGTAGCAGATATTTTATCGACTAATTTTTTATCCCTTCTTTTCATTTTAGGCACACCTGCTTGAATCATAGCTTGCATAGACTCCCTAGAGGTGAAAGATTCATCCTCTCTCTCGATTCTAATTTCAGGATACTTTTTCTCTAAGGATCGAGCAAACTCATTGCTCGGTTTAGTATTATGAGTTTCAGACCCATCGTAGTTGCTCATTTGTCCTACTATAATGGCTTCTACCTTATTTTTAGTTACATATTCTTTTATGAAATCATATAGCTCTTTAGTATCTAAAGCGGTTAGTCCGCTAGCTATTATTTGTAACTCATCTGTCACGGCTATCCCTGTTCTTTTACTTCCGTAGTCTATGGCTAATAATTTTGGCATGTTATTCTTATTGGAAAAGTATATTTGTGGGTTGCAACGCAAATTAAACCATAATCGTAATGGACAGCAGAAAAGAAATTATAAATAAGGCTTGGAAGAATAGAGAGCTTATTAAAAATGAAGAAGTAAAGGGGACTATACTAGAGGTCATAAACGACTTAGATCTAGGGAAGATAAGAGTAGCAGAGCCAGATGGAGATGATTGGAAAGTGAACGAATGGGTAAAGAAAGCTGTAGTTCTTTACTTTCCAATAGCCGAAATGAAAACGATAGAAGTAGGACCTTTTGAGTTTCATGATAAAATTCCACTGAAGAAAAACTATGCTGAGTTAGGCGTAAGGGTAGTTCCACATGCTATAGCTAGATACGGATCTTTTTTAGAAGCCGGAGTAATCATGATGCCTAGTTATGTCAATATAGGTGCCTATGTAGAGTCGGGAACGATGGTGGATACATGGGCTACTGTAGGTTCATGTGCGCAAATAGGGAAGAATGTACATCTTAGTGGTGGAGTGGGAATAGGAGGGGTGTTAGAGCCTCTACAGGCTGCACCAGTAATCATAGAAGATGGGGCGTTTATAGGGAGCAGAAGTATAGTTGTAGAAGGTGTAAGAATAAGAAGAGGGGCTGTATTAGGAGCTAATGTGGTATTAACCAAGAGCACTCGGATTATAGATGTAACTGGTGAAAAACCGGTTATTTATAGAGGGGAAGTTCCTGAGCGTTCGGTAGTGATTCCGGGTAGCTATGCCAAAGACTTTCCTTCAGGCGCTTACAATGTTCCTGCAGCGCTTATCATAGGACAGAGAAAAGAGAGTACAGATTTGAAAACCTCTTTAAATGATGCGTTGAGAGAATTTAATTTAGCGGTATAGGGATGTAAATTTATTCGATTAGTCATCGTCTTTTTACAAGAAATAAAAAAGTCCAGGAAGCTTGATTCACTGGACTTTTTGTTACGTGTAATATTATATGAGAGAAGTCTTCTTAAGCGAGAAGTGCATTTGTTTTTTTAACACCTTCAGCAGATTCTAAAAGATGTGCTTTTTCACCATCAGAAAGTTTGATCTCTACAATCTTCTCAATACCATTAGCTCCTAAAATCACAGGAACTCCGATGCATAATCCAGAAAGACCATATTCCCCTTCCAACAAAACTGAACAAGGGAACATTTTCTTCTGATCACAAGCGATAGCCTGAACCAATCCAGAAACAGCTGCTCCTGGAGCATACCATGCAGAAGTTCCCAATAACTTGGTTAAGATAGCGCCACCTACTTTAGTCTCTTCTTTTACTTGATTAAGTCTCTCGTCTGAAATAAACTCAGAGACTTTAATACTATTTCTAGTAGCATGAGCTGTCAACGGAACCATTCCTTTATCAGAATGGCCACCTATAACCATACCATCTATATCTGAAATAGGACATTCCAATGCCTCAGCTAAACGGTACTTGAATCGAGCAGAATCTAAAGCTCCACCCATTCCTATAATTCTATTTTTAGGTAAATCTGTTACTTGATGAGCTAAGTAAGTCATAGTATCCATAGGGTTTGATACCACTATGATTATTGTGTTTGGTGAATGCTTAATTAAGCTTTCACAAACAGCTTTCACTATTCCAGCATTAATTCCTATAAGCTCCTCTCTAGTCATACCTGGTTTTCTAGGGATTCCAGAAGTAATAACACAAATGTCAGAATCTGCTGTTTTTGTATAATCATTAGTAGAACCTACTATTCTAGTATCAAAACTGTTTAATGAAGCCGTTTGCATAAGGTCCATAGCTTTCCCTTCTGCAAAACCTTCTTTGATATCAAGAAGAACCACTTCTGATGCGAAATTTTTGATAGCAATATATTCAGCGCAACTAGCGCCTACTGCTCCAGCACCTACTACTGTTACTTTTGTTTTATTGGATGACATGTGTGTAATCTGTTTTGTTTTCTTTAATTATCTGCAAATTTACGCTTTGCAATGCATATTACATAACCCAAAAAAGGTTCTTAATTCAAGAGAAATTAACAATCTCAGAGCGCTTATTTTTTTAACTTAAGCTATTAACGGCACTATAATTGTTTTAGCTTTGACTCTTTAGAATTTTACAATGAAATACACCACATTATTACTCTTGTTTCTGCCTCTCACACTAAAAGTTATCTCGGTTAACGGACAGTCCGATTCCATACCTTCAGGCATTTATGGAGCAGACTATAATGTTACAGATAATGCTGGAAAGAAACAGGGTCGGTGGATGAGACTCTATGAGGAAGGAGAGGTCTATTATATCGGACAGTTTAAAAATAGTACTCCGGTAGGTGAGTTCGTTTATTATTATCAAGGTGGAGAGGTGATGACTATTGCTACGCATATAGACAACTTTACTTCTGATGCCATATCATATAGAAAAAATGGTTCTGTAGTTTCAGTAGGCTCATATAAAATCCAGAAAAAATCAGGCTTATGGATGATTTATGATGAAAATGAAGTTTTAGCTGCTGAAGAAAATTATGCCGATGGCGTTTTGGATGGACAAAGTAAAATTTACTATAAAAATGGCCAGCTAGCTAAGAGTATGGCATATACCAAAGCTGAATTAAACGGACCATGGAAGGAGTTTTTTGAGAATGGTTCTCTAAAAGGTGAAGGAACTTATGTTTACGGAAAGCAACACGGTAAAATTGTAGCTTACCAAGCACCTCGGATTAAAATTTATGAAGGCGAGCTGAAAAATGACTTAGCTATCGGAGAATGGAGGTATTATTTAAATGATGGGAGGTTAAAGTTAAAGGTACTTTACGATGATTTAGGAGCAGAAGTTAGGAGAAAGTTTGAAAACGGAGAAATTGAAGAATTTTATGAGTCAGGTATCCCCAAGTCTTACTATGAATATAAACATGGAAAAATCCATGGTCCTTTTGAGGAATTCTATAACCGAGGTGATTTTGTGAGGAGAGAAATTATTCCTACTGAATCAGGCCAAGCTATAGAGTTTAAAGAGTCTTTAGAAAACACTCAGTTAAAAAAGGTAGGAGAATACAGAATGGGAAGGTTAGAGGGAGAGATCATCTATTACAATGAAGACGGGACCATTCTTAAAAAAGAGTTCTACATAGATGGCCTTATAACAGAGCGATAGTCATTTTACAGTATGGGGTTTGGTATGTTAGGGCTGTATTAGTAATGTAATACCGTTACTTTTGATGTTATGCGAATTCTTGTTTTGATTGGTTTTGTTTTTGTATCGTTTTGTTCCTTTTCACAGACAGCCCCACTTAAATATTGGGTGCAGTTTACAGATAAGGAGAACTCGCCATATACTATCTCTAATCCCTCGGAGTATCTCTCTGAGTCAGCCATTTCGTTAAGAATGAAAAATGGAATAGCTATAGATCAAACAGATTTACCGGTAAACCCATTTTATGTTGAGACTCTTAACTCTCTGGAAGGTGTAATTATAAAACATAACTCTAAGTGGTTTAATGCTGTTACCATTCAGATAGAGGATTCATCTTATTTAGAGACTGTGTTACCCTTGATTTTCGCACTTGATAATGTTCGGCAAGTTAAATCAGTACAAACCGTAATAAATGAGAAATTAGTCGTTAAGCGTACGGTTACTGATAAGAGTTTATCAGAGAGTATTTCCACTATTTATGGGCCATCCTATGCACAGATAGCTATTCATAATGGACACCTTTTGCACGAAATAGGACTGAGAGGAAATGGAATTAAAGTTGGAGTATTTGATTCTGGTTTCTTAGGAGTTAATTATTTAGGTGCCTTTTCTAAATTAAGAGATGAAGAACGACTTAAGTTTCAGTATGACATAGTAGATGACGATAACAGTGTTCTAAATGGAGGGAACCACGGAAAATCAGTTTTAAGTATAATGACAGCTTTCATGCCTGATTCCATTATAGGTTCTGCTCCAGAGGCAGACTATTATTTATTTAGAACAGAAGATGGATCTAGTGAGCATATTACAGAGGAAGATAACTGGGTTAGAGCTGCAGAAATGGCGGATTCTATAGGGATTCAAGTGGTAAACTCTTCTTTGGGCTACACTACATTTCAATTAGAGGAGAATAGTCATTCTTATGAAGATATGGATGGAAACATGACTAGAATTTCTCAAGCGGCAGATATAGCAGCTTCTAAAGGAATGCTCATTGTGAATAGTGCAGGAAATAGCGGTGATGACTCATGGTATTATATAGGAGCTCCAGCTGATGCTGATAGTATTTTAGCAGTAGGAGCAGTTACGGATAAGGGAGAGTATGCGTGGTTTAGCAGCAGAGGGCCAAGTTTTGATGGAGATGTAAAGCCCAATGTATGTGGGGTAGGTTACCAAACCGTTTATGCAGATTTAACTGAAGGTATAAAAAGAGGAAATGGAACTAGCTTTAGTTCTCCTATTATCGCGGGTTTAGCGGCATGTTTATGGCAGGCTTTTCCTGATAAATCTAATATGGAAATAAAAAGAGCCATAGAGTCTAGTTCTCATTTATTAAATGCCCCTAATGATTCTTTAGGATATGGCATTCCAGACTTTTTTAGAGCTTACGAGAGCCTATCGGCTAATAAAACCTTGTCTAATTCTGGTATTTTGATTTATCCTAATCCATTCTACGAGTGTCTAAATATTCTAGTTGGAAATTCTGAAGTAAATGGATTGAAGTTATATGATACTAGTGCTAAATTAGTTTATGCAACTAATTGGCTAGTAATAGGAGATAATGCCGCAGCTTTAGCACTTTCTGATGAACTATCTCATCTGTCTCCAGGGACATATTATCTAAATTTATTAAATGATTCTAGAGTTCTTAAATCTGAGAAAATTGTTAAACTGCCCAATTAATTTTTAATTATCTTTTTAGTAAATATCTCCTGATTCTTTTTAATTTGAGCAAAGTAGACTCCAGAACTCAATTCAGTTAAGTCTAGAGAATTTATGCTCGTTGGGAACTCTTTTTCACTCATTAGCTCTTCTCCCTGTGCTGAGTAAATACTGATAGTGAGGTTGGAGTGTCTACTTTTTATGTGTAATAATGATGTGCATGGATTAGGATAGAGCTCTATGAATTCCTCAATCAGTGACTCACCAATAGAATTTATAGCTGCTACAAAGAACAATTCTGAGTATTCACAACCATTTTCATCAGAGTAAGTGATTGTATAGCTACCTGCACTTAAACTGTCTGGCTGCTGTGAGATGTTTTGTTCATTCAAAATATCTATGAGAGTGACTTCAGAATTATTGAGAATCTCTACACTACCCATATCCGCTAATATTTGATCAGTAATCTCTAATTCTATATTTATGGTTGGAGCTAAATCTAGATAGAAGTTTAAAGGGTAAATGCATCCATTGCTATCAACAGTGGTTAGTGTGTTTGTGCCAAACGGGATAGTGCTCAAATCCTCTGTGGAATATACATAAGGTGCTGTTCCTCCGAAAGAATTTACCTGCATAGAACCGACGTCTAAACTATCGCAGGGTTTTGACAATACTTCTATTTCGGTAAATAAAGGAGCAGGTGAAAACAGTTCAACTGCAACAAGTATAGAACAGAGGTAATTATCTGTCAAATAAAGAGTTGATATTCCATCTGTTAAATCATTATATGTCGAAACTATTGGGATTCCCGAGGAGTCATAATGTGTAATTACTGCGGAACCATCTTCAGAACCAAAACAAGAGGGGTCTTGGGTTGCTATAGAATTCAATGTAATTTCAGGTTTGAGTAATACTAATATGGTGTCAGAACAGATGTTTACACCTGGTTCTACTTCTAAATAGGCATAATACTCACCAGGAGTATCAATAATAATTGAGGCTGTGTTTTCCTGATTATTCCAGATAGTATTTAGGTACTGAGTGGTACTTTCTATTTCAATTTCTTCATCTGAACAGATGTAAAGAGAATCAGCTATGTTCAAGTTTGTATCAAAAGTTTGCCCTTCTTTAAAATCATAGGTTTGAAAAGCGCTAAGGTTATAATGATTTTCGGTTAAACCAGATGTCCAATGAATGGATATACTGTCTATAGAATTTTGATTACGCATTCCTAAAATATGAGTATAACTATCTTGAGATAGGAAATTGGAACCTGCAAAAACGGTATTTACCGTGGTTTCTCCATTTATGAAATATTCATATTGAACTCCGACTCCAAAAAAATTGGAGCAAGATCCCGAAAAATTAACTTTTAACCAGTTTTTGTTATTTGCTTCATTTATATATACTTCTGTATTATGCGGAGCCTCATTTAAAAATGTAAGGTCATAAAATCCATCTGAGTTAAAATCACCTTTTGCCACACCGTAAGATACAGCTGATTCCTGATTAAAATCATAGGGAGACTGTGTAAATAATTCCCCATTATTTTTGAATAACCTATTATTACATCCTGTTCCGCACCCCGCACCCCCAGAAACGGCTAAGTCGATGTTTTTATCATTATCATAGTCGATAGGTGTAGCTCCCCAATTAAATATATAACTCTCAGCTCCAGAATTCGGGAACTGGTCTTCATATACTTGGTCTTCTGGATTGTACACTAATAAATGACTGCCGCTCGGCCACGTGTTTGTAAAGTAAATGTCATGATAACCGTCTGAGTTAAAATCAAATATTGTATTGGTCATTGCGTCATGTACCAAGTTTACCCCTGCGGACTCCGAAACATCTTCAAAATAACCTAACCCAGTATTTCTATAGAGAGAGTTTTCATAAAGTCTGTCATTTATAATGTGTAAGTCTAGTAGTCCGTCTTTATCATAATCATAGAACGATGATTGAAAACTCATTTTATTTCCATCACTGATGCCATACTCACTTGCTCTTTCAGTGTAAGTGTTATCTCCATTATTTACAAAAAGTAAATTTTCAGTTCCATAATCAATGCAATCTTGTGTGTCATAAAAGTAACGATTGAGATAAATATCTAGGAGTCCATCATTGTTAATGTCTACCCAGCTGTGGCCGAAGTTATCGCAAGATTCATTTGTAAGAAGCGCACTATCTGTGATATCTACAAGCTCTAAATCCCCAATATTTTCGAATAAGAAGAAACTACCATGGAACTCAGTTAATGATAAGTCTAAGTCTGAGTCGTTGTCAAAATCTATCCAACAAACAGATTTCACCTCGCCAAACACTCTGTCTATTAAGTCAAGTTTAATAAAAGAATCGCCAGTATTTTGAAAAAAGAATAATGTAGAGTCTACAGATGGAAGAGTTATATCATCTAGTCCATCTAAATTAAAATCCACACAACTTACTCCGGCACCATATTCGCTGTCAGCTGAAAATGAATGAATAACACCTAATTCTGCAGCGTTATTCTCGAAATTTTGCGCTTGAATTTCCCATGGAATGACTAGAGCTAGAAGAGTACTCACAAGGAGTGATTTTATTTCTTTGAGATAGGGGAAAGGAATAGGCGAATGATGTGGTGTGATTTGGTTGGGCATTTTTTATAAGTGGTAGATGGTTTAGTTTTTCAATAACTTTAAGTTAATATTATGATAATCATTGTATTGAACACTTAAAATATATGTTCCATTATCTAAATCGGAAACTTCTAGAGTACAAGATTTTGATATTCCTAACTTTTTAACGAGCCTACCTTCATAGGAGTAAATGAGTACTTCGTGGACATTTTTACAGTTGGATATCTTTACGGGTCCGTTTGTAGGGTTCGGGAATAATCTTGAATTAATACTTTCTGATTCGCTGTTTAGGTCAGTTATGTTTGAAATAAAGTCTACTATAAAAGCATCTTCAGTTTCGCATCCATACTCATTTGAAATAATAATAGTGTAAGATCCCTCTGGTAGCTCAGCTTCGGCTATTTCTGAGTTGTTTTCATCTAATAATTGAGCTATTTGTAATTCTCCAGAAATAGCAATTAATTCCACAGACCCTAAATAACCCTCCGCTTGATCAGTAATATTTAAGGAGTATTCTAGCTCTGGGGCTAATTCTAAATAAAATGGAGTTTCTGAAGTGCAATTATTATTATCCATGGTAACTAAGACATTATCACCAACTGCTATAGAGTGTAAATTAGGGACAGGATAGGTATAGGGAAAAGAACCTCCATATGAAGTAACTGCGATACTCCCTAAATCACTGGAGTCACAGGGAAGAGATAGGATATCAATGTCTGTAAATAATGGAGCGGGCTGGATAACCGTATATTCGATTTGAATAGGGCAGAGGTCCTCGATCAGTAGTGGATGATTGAAATACCCGGGACTTAGGTTGGGAATTGTATAATAATATTGCTCTTCATTTTGGGGCAATAAGAATTCTATTACGGCTTGCCCGTTGGACTGTCCATTACAGGTAATGTCAGTTGTTATTATTTCTTGAACTAACGGAAAGTCAGCAGTAACAACTGTAACAGTGTCAGTGTTAATTGGTATTCCTCCGTTAGAATACGCAGTACCCCAATAGGTTCCTGGTTCAGAGATCTCTATGGAAATGGAATTAGTGGTAGTACTCCAGATAACACTATCTGCTTCGATGCTAACTCCCAGTTCCGTAATATCCCCTGGACATAACTCTAATCCGTTGAAAATTTGAATTGATGTTTGAAGAGTTTCTCCTTCTATGAATTTCACGGAGCTATTAATGGCGATATTATAGTGAGTCTCTTCAAGATCAGATGGCCATAAAACGTGTATTGAATCGATTTGAGCCGTATTTCCGATACCAAATATTAGTCGTTGAGAATCTTGGCTGCAAAAGTTAGTTCCAAAAAATTGAGTATCAAAATGCGAATTACCATCAGCGAATACGGTGATTTCTGTGCCTGCGGCATCTTTGTTTGAAACTGTCCCTTCCAAGGAAATCTTTACAAAAGCATTTGTGTTATTGCCTGTATTCCTTAATAATAAAGAGTTAGAGGGAGCTTTATTTAATACCAATAGGTCATGAAATCCGTCATTGTTATAGTCACCTTTAGAAACCGAATAGGAATTCTCACTGTTCATAGGGATTATATCTGTAGAATTAGATAACTCTCCAGTTCCATCATTTACTAATAAATTATTGAGGCTTACACCAGGAAAAGAGCTGCATACGTAGAGGTCTTTCCAGCCATCGTTGTCATAATCGACCCAATTAGCGCCCCAGCAATTTTGGTAAACTTCGGTACCTGAATTAGGAAATAGATCTTGAAAGATACCATTGTCTACATTTTCAAGCAAGTGATTTCCAGGAGTACCATCCGTAACGTAAATGTCCAAGTCATTATCATTATCTGCATCACCTACAGTAGATGACATAGCAGAAACAGCAAGGTCAGAATTAGAAGAAGCTGAGGAATCGGTAAACGTGCCGTCTCCGTTATTTATGAAAAGCACATTTGGCCAAATACACCTGTCATTTACCACATAAAGATCTATGTGTCCATCCTTATTGAAATCGGCCCAAGTACTGGAGAAGCTTTGCTTATATCCATTTCCTACTGCTGCTTCTATAGTGACATCTTCGAATGTGCCATCACCATTGTTTTTAATCAGTAAATTCGTTAATGTTTCCTCCCCAAATGCGTTGTTTACGTACCTGCAGACATAAAAGTCTAAAAATCCATCATCATCATAATCAGCCCAAGAAATACCATAATTATCGGTAGGAATATTCTCTGAGATGTTTAAAGGGATTTCTTGGAAGTTAAACTGACCGTTATTTCTAAAAAGTCTAAAAAGTCCATCTTCTTCAGTTAAGGAAATATCTGCATCTCCGTCATTATCATAGTCAACCCACACAATGCTTAATACTACAGAGGTCAGGTTTATGTAATTGACTTCTTGAAACCCATTGGAAGTGTTTCGGAAAAAGGAGACATTCCCATTTAACCCAGGAAGAGTTAAGTCATCTAATCCATCTTTATTAAAGTCGTAAAAGGAACATCCCGCCCCAAAAGTAGCTTGTTCAAATGAGTGGTTGAAATTTAAGTTAGCAGATTCATCAATATATGTTTGGCTAATAGTTTGGTTAGCATTAGTCAGAGTAAGCAATAGAATTAAGACGAAGAGATGACTTCCCTTTAAAGAGTGAAGAGTTGATTCTCTTCTCTTACTGTATATATAAGCATTAGCGCAGCAAAGGCCTCGACCCAGAATAAAAAACACATGCGCTCGAGGCTGTCTGGTTAAAGAGCCATCAATCGCGAAAATGAATTTTTTAAAAAGAAGGGTCAAGTACTGGGCAAAACAGTACTTAAGCATAACATTTTAATTAAGGTATGTGTAAGATAGTGTTTCTTACAAACGGGTCTCAATTAAAATGAAATATTTTACCCAAGGCCTACGTCTAGAGCCATCATAAGTACGAATCCAATCATAAAACCTATAGTCGCTAAATCGGTGTATTTATCTCGCTGTGTTTCTGGAATAACCTCTTCTACTACCACATAAATCATAGCTCCAGCTGCAAATGCTAAACCGTAAGGAAGTAGAGGTTCGAATATAGTAACGGCCAATGCTCCGAAAACAGCAGCTAGAGGTTCCACTATAGCAGATAGTTGTCCATACCAAAAACTTTTAAATCTAGACACTCCTTCTCTCCTTAAAGGCATGGATACGGCTATGCCTTCTGGGAAATTTTGAATCCCTATTCCTATAGTTATTATTATAGCCTCAGTCAACATTTCTGGGTTTCCTGCTGCGGCGCCAAATAGTACTCCTACAGCTAGTCCTTCGGGAATGTTGTGGAGTGTAATGGCGGATACGAGTAAGGTCGTTCTATGCCAAGTAGATTTAACACCTTCTGCTTCACTTTGTTTAAAGTTAATATGAAGATGGGGTAACACTTTGTCTAAGGCGTAAATAAAGATAGCACCTCCCATAAACCCTATGACAGCAGGCATTACCTGGGCGAACCCTTCGGCATCTACCGCTTCTATAGCAGGACCGAGTAAACCAAAGCAACTAGCCGCTACCATAACACCTCCTGTGAAGCCTAACATGGTGTCTAGCCATATTCGTTTCATTCCTTTAAAGAAGAATACTAAAGCTGCACCTGCAGCTGTTAAAAGCCAAGTGGCAGTGCAAGCTATAAAAGCAGCTAGCACGGGATCTATTGATTTGAAAAACTCAACTAATTCTTCCATGCTAGTTTATTCTAATAATTATGTTTTGTGCTGCTTGAGCACTTATCGAGACTTCCTTTTCACCAGCTACCAGTATTATGCTTCCGTCAAAATCCATCTTGTCTAAAACTTCAATTTTCTGACCAAGAGTGATGTTAATTCGTTCTAAATACTTTAAGAATATAGAACTACTATCTTGAACCCCAGTCATAGTTCCTGATTGTTTAACTCCCATTTCAGATAGAAGAGAAGTGTTTCTATTATCGGTGATTATACCATGCTTATCTGGAATAGGATCACCGTGAGGGTCGAATCTCGGATTTTCTAAAAAGTCATCTAATCTGTCTGTAAGCTCCTTGGACTGTATATGTTCTAACTGCTCTGCTATTTCGTGCACTTCATCCCATTTAAAATGAAGTTTTTTTAGCAGAAATACTTCCCATAATCTGTGCTTTCTAATAATATTCAAAGCCGCTTGACTTCCTTTTTCAGATAGCTTAGCGCCTTTATACTTCTTATACTCTACGAGCTTCTTTACCTCAAGCTTTTTGAGCATTTCTGTCACACTTGCAGGTTTCATATTTAGTTTATGCGCTATAGAACTGGTGTTTATAAACTCTGAATCTGATTTTTCAGAAAGAGAATAAATAGCCTTTAAGTAATTTTCTTGACTGGTATTCATGGTTGATTATTGCACCGCTAACTTAGTTAACCTAACTAAATGTTTAGGTGTGACTAAATTAAAGCTATTGTGCCACTTATTGAGGCATAACTTGAGTTAATAAAGTACTTTTGCTCTTTATGAAAAAAACCAATTTAGGATCCGTTTTATGGAATAAATGTCCAAAGTGCAGGACTGGAAATTTATTCGTGAATGAAAGTTCATTTAGAATCAAGGGATTCACAGATTTCAATCACAGCTGTCCTCACTGTGAAGAAGATTTCCTTAGAGAGCCTGGGTTTTATTTCGGAGCTTCATATGTTAGTTACGGGTTGACGGTGGCTATTTGGGTAGCTGTTTATGTAGCCTTAATTACATTTAATGCTATCGGTCTTATTTCTTACACCTTTTCAGAAAACCCTTGGACTTTTCTGATTATAGGGGTGGTTATCTTACTCATATTACTTCCAGCAATTTATAGACTTTCTAGAAGTTTATGGATCAGCATGTTTGTCAAATTCAAGAAATCATAGACTTGATTTGTGGATGGCTAGAGAGAGTTTAATCAGATCGTAAGAAACTTTTTCTTTTAACGCCTCGAAAATTGGTTTTAACTCACCCGTTTCTTTTAATTCTTTCCAAGTATTAACTACTAGGTCTTTTATATCGGAGTTAACGAGTCCTTCATGGGAGATGGGTTCACCATTTTCTATAAGAGAGGTGATATGATTAAAAATGGTACTCTTATTCAAGTTTCTAGCCTTGGCTATTTCTTCTATAGATTTCCCTTGATTGAATAGCTTTAGAGTTTCTGCATAGGTTTTGCCTTTTACATTTAAGTCTTTCCCGGTTTTAATAACCTTTTCTTGGAGGTAATCGATAAATAGTCTTCCGTATTTTTTTAGCTTGGCGTCACCCACGCCAGAAATAGCCGAAAACGCTCCCATTGTCATAGGCTTTTCAGCAGCGATCTCTTGAAGTGACTTGTCCGTAAATACTGCATAAGCAGGGATTCCTTGTTCTTTAGCTAGTTTTTTTCTGTAGCTGCGCAAGGCCTCAAATAAGGAGTCTTCAAATTCGACCTTCTTATCTTGTTTCTTCTTTTTGTCCAGGCCTTGGTCTTTTTTATCTAATGGAACAGTGAGCTCTACGGTTTTCCCTTCAAAGAGAACAGTTTTTCCGATAGAGGTTACTTTTAGATGGCTATGACTGGTATAGTCAATTTCTAAAAAGCCTTGATTTATTAATTGAGTGATGTATTGAAATAAGTGGAAGTAGGCCACTTCTTTTAACGCTCCGTATGTTTTTATCTGATGATAGTTGTTCTCCAAAACTTCTTGGTTTTGGGCACCTCTCATCACATTTACTAGCGTAGTAATGGGTACGGCTTCTTTTAATCTTTTTATTCCAGAAAGCACTTTTTGAGAGAGAAGAGTTCCATCTATTTTCTTTGGGGGATTCCTGCAGATATCACACCTTCCACATTGTTTTTCTCTGTGCTCACCAAAGTAACTCAGTACTACATTCGTTCTGCAGCTTGTGGCTTGGCAGTACTCTAGTATTCTATCTAGTTTGGCCCGTTGGACTGCTTTAAAAGTAGGGTCAGCATCACTATCTTCTATGAACGAACGCAGGATAGTCACATCTCCATAACTAAAAAACAGGAGTGTTTCTGCTGGAGAACCATCTCTTCCCGATCTCCCGATCTCCTGGTAATATCCTTCCAAATTTTTAGGAAGATTATAGTGAATAACCCATCTTATATTCGATTTGTCTATTCCCATTCCGAATGCTATGGTAGCGCAGATTATTTGTACATCATCATTTTTAAAATCATTCTGAACTGAATTTCTAGCTTCAGCAGTCATTCTGCCATGATAGAAATCAGCATTATATCCTTCTTGCTGAAGTTTGAGTGCTACCTGTTCGGCAGATTTTCTACTTAAAGTATATATGATGCCCGCCTCATTGGGGTGGGCAGATAGAAAGTTGACAATCTCTTTCATTCTCCCTTGACCGGGCAATACACTTGAACTAATATTTCCTCTTTCAAAACT
>DDEI01000030.1 GCA_002336675.1 Flavobacteriales bacterium UBA1958
GAGTTCTCTCCTTTTATATCTGAACGGGACGTTAAAGCTCAGTGAATATAGAGGATGACATTGGTATAAATATAGCCAGAGAACTAATTATTGGGCTTTCTCTGATTTCAAAGCTGGAGAAATGTTATTCGTAGAATGGGCTAGTTCAGTGTTTATAGTTATGCCCTTGAGCCTTTAAGAATAATTGACTTACTTCTTTAGATTGAAGATGATTCTATCCTCTTCAGTGCCGGGCATATCTTGGATATCGATAATCTTAATAGCCGCATGCAGCATGTTTAATGTGTCGTATCGAGTAATTAGAATATCGTCTATTTCTAGGTTAGAGATAGTTTGAAGAGGAACGCTGGCATCATAAGAACTCATAGCCATAGACTGTCTAGCAGCGGCATAATTAAATGAGTTATTTCTAGTGAATTTAAGCGCGGAATAAGAGCTGATTATATTGTCTTGAATGTCATCATTTGTAGCATCTAATTGTGCGATATCGACTCCACTGCTATCTGGTAAAGAACCCATAAATAATGGTTCTAATCCGGAAATATTAAATCCATTGGTGTTTCCTGTAGAGAAATTAGAGTAAAGATCGTGACCAGTGCTTTCTTCCATCACTGGGTCATTATTTAGCTGAATTCTTCGAGCTGTCTGTCCTGTATAGCCATCTTCATCAGTGATTGTAAATACTACTAACTGATCTTCTGCAGGGTTCTGTCCCATCTCTAAAACATAAGTAGAAGTACTCAATTCTCCGAAAAGCTCTTCTTCAAAAATAGCGGTAGTAACTCCGCCTTCGGGCTTAGAGCTCACTACTAAAGATTTTAATGAAGCGTCTCCGGATATCCCTTCGATAGTAAATTCTATAACGTCATCTATATCCACATAAAGTATGTAGGTGTTCGGATTAACCACCACACCAGGAGGTTCTGGATCTTTTTCACATGAAACAGATATTAATGCTATTATTATTGCTAGGAGGATACTGGAATTTTTCATTTTAAAAAAGGTCTTATATAAAAACACCTACCAAGTTAATTTGGTAGGTGCTAATATAGGCTGTATGTGACTATTTATTTTTAATCTTATATGCTTTGCAACGCACAGAAAAGTTTACTCTACGTCCTAAGAACTGCTGTTCTGTAACTCTATCATAAGATACCGGCAGTAACATGTCTGCATCCGGCTTCTGCTGAAGCGCATCATACAACGCGTTATTTACCCCTCTGTTATTAGGAAGAAGAGTTCCTAGGCCTGCCCCTTGGTTAAGTAAAAGTCCTGAATGATATTTTCTACCACCGTATGCTATGAAACCTAGAGCATAACTTTGCTCTGATGTTCCCATTATATCTCCTAAGTACTCTAGGTCATCCATATCTAGATTTACCTGAGCATTCAAAGGAGTTAACGGCACCGCTTTCTGTCTAACAGTACAACTGTTTAATGACATCATTACAGCACCAATCAAGACTAGTGTATATGCATGTTTTTTCATTTTTATTGTCTTTTAATTTGGTGCTTATTTATTTGACTTTGTGCCGAAATAAATATTTAAGTTGATTCTCACAGAGTTATTCGTATCCATGTTAAAAGCTCTTCTGCTTAGATCAGAATATTGTCTGTTATTACCGAATGAATCTTCATCTGCATTTCCAAATCCATCTGTTTCCTGAGTACTATACTCCGCTGAATAATCAGCTCCACCTGTCACCTCTATTTCTTCTTTAACCTTAGTTTTTCCTCCAAATACCCATTTAGCAGATAGACCATACTCTACTCCCAATGAAATCGGAAGTTCAGCTATAAATACGTTAAATCCTACTACGCCTCCTAAACCGAAGATGTTGGTTCTTGTAGACGTCGTTAGGTTAGTGATATCACCATTGACATAAGTTTCTTTACTCACAGTTCTATCTTTTCCTAATCCCAATAAAGCTTCACCTCCAGCGTATACATCTAAAATGTTATTGTTAGTGAAATGTCTCTCTACACCTCCAGCAAAATTATACTCTCTAGAGGTGACTATTTTTTTATTTTCTGCGATGTCAAAAGCTGTGATCGCATTAGATTCTGAAGAATCTGCTGCTGTGCCATTAATACGCATATTATTCGCAGCTAATCTAAGTCCTGCTCTAAAAACTGTTTCATCAGTTTTATAATATTTAAACGTAAGCATGTCTCCTGCAGTAAATGCCGTTCCAGAATAAAGTCCTGCCTCGTCATCACCAGAAAGGTCTACAACTGGAAAGGAGAATTGTAATACAGCGTCCCCAGCTGTTGGTCTTGTTCCTATTTTAGGCGAAAAGTCATTATTCTGCCTCGTAGATAGCTGAGAGAATGCATCTTGCATAAACAGTGACACAATTGAAAGTAAAATTAGTCGTTTCATTTTATTTATTTTATGATATTAGTTATTAGCGTTCAAAAATAACATGAAAAAAAAGTAAAATTGGTACATAAAAAGTACATTTATGATTTACACTTAATTAGCTCGAATTTTGATAACCTGAATCCAACGTTTGCTTTACTAAATCTTGATGCTTAACTCGTAATTTGTAGTGAAACCCCTTGAAATTTTAAATATATCAAAACAAAATTATAGATTGTGTAATGTGTATGCTATACCTCATAAAATTACCAGAAAAAAAAGCCACTCTGTAAGAGTGGCTTTTAATGTTATTTAATGTACTAAGATTTTAAGCTGTTTAACCTCTCTGCTTATTAGTGAAGTCTATTTTTCTCATTCTTAAGCTCTCTGGAGTTACTTCTAGGTATTCATCAGACTTAATATACTCCATACATTCTTCTAGAGAGAACTTAACTGCTGGAGCTATTTTAGCACTGTTATCCGCACCAGAAGAACGCATGTTAGTTAACTGCTTTCCTTTTATAGCGTTTACTGCTAAATCATTATCTCTAGAGTGCTCCCCTATTACCTGGCCGATATAGACTTGATCACCTGGCTCGATGAAGAATTTACCTCTGTCCTGAAGTTTGTCTAATGCGAAAGCCAATACTTGACCAGCTACCATAGAGGTTAATGAACCTTTATGTCTAGTGTTGATGCCTTCTTTTACTGGCTTGTACTCACTGAATCTGTGATTCATTACAGCTTGACCAGAAGTAGCGGTAAGTATGTTGTTTCTTAAGCCGATAAGTCCTCTGGAAGGGATGTCGAATTCTAAGTGAAGAATATCACCTTTGGGCTCCATTACTAACATATCTCCTTTACGCTGAGTAACTAATTCAATAGCTTTTCCTGAAGTACCTTCTGGCACCTCTACTATTAATGTCTCGAACGGCTCACATTTTTTACCGTCTATAGTTTTAAAGATAACTTGAGGCTTTCCTACTTGAAGCTCATATCCCTCTCTTCTCATAGTTTCTATAAGAACAGATAAATGAAGAATCCCTCTTCCATATACATTGAAAGAATCTTCTCTAGCAGTGTCTTCTACTTTAAGCGCTAAGTTTTTCTCAGTCTCTTTATACAATCTATCTCTAAGGTGTCTGGAGGTGACGAACTTTCCTTCTTTACCGAAGAATGGAGAATTGTTAATCGTGAAAAGCATACTCATCGTAGGCTCATCTATACTAATTCTTTCCAAAGCTACCGGGTTTTCCACAGAAGACAATGTATCACCAATCTCGAAATCCTCTATACCAACTATAGCGCACAAATCTCCACTTCGCGCAGAAGTAACTTTCTCCTTTCCAAGCCCTTCGAATATATAAAGTTCCTTTACTCTTACCTTCTTCTGACCGTCTTTCTTGATTAACATCAAGTCTTGACCTTCTTTGATGTCACCTTGCTTTATTCTACCTATGGCCAACCTTCCCTGAAATGTATTGTAATCTAAAGATGTGATCTGCATTTGAGGATCACCTTTTATATATTCTGCCTCAGGAATTTCTGCTACGATGGCATCTAATAATGGAATAATGTTATCAGTCTGGTTTTTCCAGTCAGTACTCATCCAACCAAACTTAGAAGAACCGTATAGCGCTTTGAAGTCTAGCTGGTCATCCGAAGCTTCGAGATTGAACATGAGCTCATAAACAGATTCCTGAACTTCATCAGGCCTGCAGTTCTCTTTGTCAACTTTATTCACTACAACTATAGGCTTAAGATTAAGCTCGATAGCTTTTTTCATTACGAATCTAGTTTGAGGCATAGCGCCTTCAAAAGCATCCACTAATAAAATCACACCATCTGCCATTTTTAATACCCGTTCTACTTCTCCTCCGAAATCGGAGTGACCTGGAGTATCAATAATGTTAATCTTAACATCCTTATATCTAGCAGATACATTTTTAGAAAGAATGGTAATTCCCCGCTCCCTCTCGAGATCGTTACTATCTAGAATTAGTTCAGTTGTTGCCTTTCTAGTATCCATCACTTTACATTCATGGATAATCTTATCCACTAGTGTAGTTTTACCATGATCGACGTGAGCTATAATAGCTATATTTCTTATTGACTGCATGCACCTTAGTATTTATGTTGTGAAATCGTGTGATGATCGCACTCTTTTTTCAGCGTGCAAAATTAGGCTAACCCTTTGAATGCAGCATATTTTATACGCTTTATTTGTCCTTGGTGGCTTGTTCATTATACAAACATCCGCAATAACATTCAGATTTAAACCTTAAATATAGTGCTGTAATTATTAGTAACTTTAAAAATGAAATCAATAATGCTCTGTGTTTGTGCATCATATTCTATTGTCCTCTAGTGTGCTACGTCTTAAAATATTCGGAGTGTGCCGCTGATATTAATGCGTTGGAAAACAAATGTTACGATTAACAGAAGAATTTTGCGGTGAATCGATTCTTAAGGAATTGGTTGCTATTCAAGAAGAAGAATCATCTGATATTAGAATAATATTATCTGAAAATGACTCGAATCTGTATGAGGTTGCTGAAGAAATTAAATTATCTATTCCGTAATCTTCGGGTGAGCTAGAAGTGGTTTTCTTCAATTTTTTAGGTCAAACGTTAAAAAAATAGACATTATGGACAGAGGTGAAACCCTGATGAAAGTTTATATGCCTGAGTTTTTACTGAGTGAGTATCAGTGCCAGCTGTTAGTAGATAGAAACCCGCTAAAGTTGTAATATTCTGATATAGGTATTATCGACAGAATTACTTTTTAGACAAGGACATCAAAGGGTGGTTCTTTTATTATCTTATTTTTTCGGCAAACCTCTTTTTGAACTTGTCGAGCTTCGGCTTAATGACCATCTTGCAGTACCCTTGTTCTGGGTTGTTTTTTAGATAATTATGATGATAGTTTTCAGCTACATAAAACGTTTCAGCTGTCGAGATTTCAGTAACTATGGGATTTGGATATAGGCCGGCCTCCCCTGCTGATTCTTTTGATTTTAGCGCTATACTTTTTTGTTCTTCTGAATGATAGTAAATGACAGATCTATACTGTGTTCCTGAGTCTGCGCCTTGTCGGTTTAAGGTAGTAGGGTCATGAGTAGCCCAAAAGACTTCTAGCAGTGCACTAAAAGCAATGACAGATGAGTCATAAGTAATACGAGCTACCTCTGCATGGCCAGTGGTGCCAGAGCAAATTTCGTTATAAGATGGATCTTTTAGCTGTCCTCCAGTATAACCACTGTCTACCTGTTTCACTCCTTTTAGGGAATCAAACACGGCTTCTACACACCAAAAACATCCTGCTCCTAGAGTAGCGATCTCTATACCCATTGCTTTGATTTTTTTTATTGTTAAAAGTACTGTCCTATTCCGAAAACAAATCCGTTTTGTGTCATGTCCTGAGAATCCCTAATGATAGACTATCGAAGTAAATACAACTTTAGACTGGTTTTGGAACTTCTTTAGTATCCTTATGAATTAAGTTATATAGATTATTCGAAAGTATAATCTATGGTGCTCACTTTAGAAACACTAAATATTCCCACTGGATCTAGCTCACTCGGGCCAGAGATATGAGTGATATTAGAAAGCACGTTATAAGTTGGTGCAGATATAATAGCTAAAGGTCCCCCAATACCGGTTTGCTCTACTACTTGGGTTAAGTAGTTGAATACGGTTTCATCTATACTCCATAATTCTACTTGAATGAATTCCTCTGCCTGGTATATTCTACTAAAATCATTAATACCTTGTCTAATTGGTGGAATAAAGATTAAACCGTCAGCTCCGTTTCCACTAAAAGAAGCATCCTGACTGATAATTAAATCGGAAGGATTGTTTTGTAGCGTGTCGTTTCTTGAATATCTAGCCCAGTAGAAATCCTCTCTATTAGCGATGTCTCGAGCAAAGAATTCAGCGAAATACCCTGCTTCAAATCCAAAAACACTTTCTTGGAACTCAACTCCTATCGAGTCTAGGGTAGGAACAGGATTGACAGAGCTCACAGCCTCATAAGTATTGTCACCATTAATAATGGATAATTTATACTCCACTCCTTCTTCGAGGTTAATAATGGAAGGATATCTGTACACTCCATCCTCGAATGTGAATTCGTAATCAGGGTTTATTCCATCAGAAATGGAAACCAGAGCATTTTCTAGGTAGTCAGCTCCTGAATCATCGAAATAATTCTGAGTTAGACTCAGTTTAATTTCTGGATTTTTATGGTCTGTTATAAACGCATCTATAGCCAACTGAGGGGATCCATCAGAGAGATCGACATCTACAACATCTTCACAGCTTGAGAGAAAAATTATTCCTATTACGAGAATACTTAGGGTGTTAAAAATAGAACTCTTCATTTTCTTAAAAGTTAAAATTATAGGTCAGTGAAGGGATAAATGACGCTACCACAGAATATCGAATAGCCTCAGTGGTTTGCGGTGTAATTTCATTTTGCTGGAAATAGAACAAATACGGATTCTTTCGAGCATAGAGATTATAAACAGATAAAACTACTTGGCTTTTCCATTTTTTATCAGTTCTCTCTTTTCCCTCTATGATAGCTCCTACGTCAGCTCTGTGATAAGCAGGAACTCTGAATGAGTTTCTTTCATTATTAGCATTCTGTGGGATAACCCATCCTTGAATATTAATTCTGTTTGTAGGGAATGTTGAAGGTGTTCCCGAAGCATACATGAAGCTTAGGCTAAGACTTGTTCTCTCTGATATCTTTCTATTGATATTAATGTTGAAATTATGTGGTTTATCATACCTATTTGGGAACCAACTATTGTTGCTAATCCCTTCTACTAATCTCTCAGTTTTGCTAAGCGTGTAAGAAATCCAACCGGTGTAATTTCCTTTGGCTTTCTTTACATAAAATTCTATACCAAAAGCACGAGCGTTTCCTCTTAGAAGGTCCGCTTCTATAAATTCATTAATAAGAATATCTGCACCGTTTATGTAGTCGACTACGTTTTGAGTTTCCTTGTAATACGCTTCTGCAGAGAACTGATACGTATTTGACTTAAAATTCCTGAAGTAGCCTAGAGCTAATTGATCAGCCATAGATGGCTTAATGTTATTCGTGGCCGGAGTCCAAACATCTACTGGCGAAGAGCCCACTGTGTTTGATAACAAGTGAATATATTGAGCAGTTCTATTATAACTAGCTTTGAGGGAGCTTGTTTTAGATAACGCTAAATTAGCGGAAAACCTTGGCTCAAAATTGGAGTATGTCTGCACAGCATCCCATCTGCCAGCGCTATTGTCTATTCCCGTGATTTCAGACTGGCCTCCTGCTGTTTCTCCTTCTTCAACTGTGTAGACACTTCTTCCCCCTAGATATTGATACAGAGAGAACCGAAGTCCGTATTGTAGTGTTAGTCTATCAGTTACTCTCTGCTCATTTTGGATATAAGCAGAAGACTCTACAGCATACTTTTTATCTATAGAAATATCGTTAGATTCTCCTTCACTAGCGAATGTAGCTTCTGCCGGAATAAAGTCATAGAAATTAGATGAAGCACCCATTTTAATGGTATTCAATTGATTGGTAAAGTAGGTCAAGTCTGCTTTTCCCTGAACACTCTGAATTCTCGAGTCTAGTTTAAATCCGTTTCCATCATCAACTTGCACATCAAATCCATATTGGTAATCCGTATAGATCCCCGTCACGTTCATGAATACCTTGTTATTAAAAATGTGGTTCCATCTCGCAGTGGTGGTGGTGTTTCCCCATTTGAAACTAAAGAAGTCAAAGCCGATAACGTCTCCACCTTTATAGGCCGAGATGAAGAAGTTATTATTGTCGTTTAATCTCCAGTTCACTTTTCCTGTAAGGTCATAGAAATTAAACTTAATATCTTGAAAATCATTACCTAAAAAGGGCTTTGCTAGTATATCTATGTATGATCTTCTGGCAGCTACGATAAAACTAGCCTTGTCTTTTTTAATAGGACCTTCTAGTGTTAATCTAGAGAATATACTTCCTATACCACCCTGACCTTGAAATTGTTTTTTATTCCCATCTTTCATTCTTACATCTAAAATAGACGACAATCGACCTCCATACTCAGATGGGATCCCCCCTTTAATGAGCTTTACATTCTTTACTACATCAGGATTAAATACTGAGAAGAAACCAAATAAGTGCGATGAATTATAAACTGGAGCTTCATCTATAAGAATGAGATTTTCATCTATTCCTCCGCCTCTTACATTAAATCCAGAAGCTCCTTCACCTACTGTGGTTACTCCTGGCATAGTTTGCACGGCTCTTATCACATCTGCTTCACCTAGTAAAGCTGGGATGGATGTAATGGTAGCTATATCCATTTCGCTTACAGACATGTCTATATCCTTCACGTTTTTGTTTTCTGCTTCAGCATTGATAAGAGCCTCATCTATATTCACAGATGAACTCGTAAGCTCCATGTCCAAAGTGAAGTTTTCAGAAACGGTAAGCGTTTTCTTAATTTCATTATACCCTATGAATGAGTAGGCTATTTCATAGGTGCCAGCGGTCAATGAAATGGAATAAAAACCATAAACGTTGGTGGATACAACAATCTCAAAATCGGCTGTCGAAACCGTAGCTCCGATAAGCTCTTCTCCGTTTGCTGCGTCTCTCACATAACCCGATAGGTTATATTTTTCTTGAGAGAAGAGAATTTCACTCGAAAAAATTAGAGTAAAAAGACATATTGCCTTTATGAGATTGTTCATTGTTATAATTTTCAATTTGATTTGCTTCTTGGCGATGCAATAATCTCCACGAAATTCATCAATTTACACGAATAATGTGTAACAAAAATGAATAATTAAGGCTTAATAGGTGTTAAAAAAAAGACGATTGTAGATTAGCCGTATTAAAATCTATCTAATACAAAAACCGCCTTGCTTAAGGGCGGTTTATGGAAGTGAATCATCTTGGATGAATCACTTCACCCTTGCTATGGTATAAAGACTTCGAGTACCTTTAAATGGTTGCAGAAGCACAATGGAAATTATGCCTTCGGGTGATTTATCCTATTAAAATAGGACGCTTTAATCTTTCTGTGGTCCACGCCTAATCTAAATTTTAGCCATGACAGTAGGTTAGCAAAATTTATTTTAAAATAATTATTGTTATCGTACTTTCTAGCCGAGACTAGAACATCTTTTTGAATGAGTTTATAGCTACTCCCCAATTCTCCAGCTCTTTTTATAAGGTCATATTCTTCCATTATAGACCAATCCTTATAACCGTTTAGTGCTTTGAATAATTCTCTGGTTATAAAAATAGTTTGGTCTCCTCCTCTAAAGGATAAAATATTAAACCGTGTCATCCATGAGTTAAGCTTCAAGAGCGGTCGCGTAGAATCAAACTTAAATCGATATCCACCAATATTTATTTTCTCTTTTAAACTTTCTTGAATGTCAGTAAACCATGTTTTGGGTGGAACTACATCAGCATGTACGAAATAGTAAACTTCACCCGTAGCGTAAAGCTTAGCAGCTTCATTCATTTGGGCAGCTCTACACTTTTTGCTGCTATGGTGGATTTTAACTGAGGTGTACTTTCGTACTAATTGTAAAGAGGAGTCCTCACTCCCGCCATCAGATACAATTATCTCGTGAGGTGAGAATTCTGAATTCGCAAAGAAGGAAAGTATTCGGTCTATGAACATTTCCTCATTCAGAATAGGGATTATTATTGAAACCTTATACATTTCAAACACGAATACTAATTTTAACTAATTGAGAGTTGTAGGACAAATTTAAATGTATCATTGAGATATGAAATTTCTTAATTCACTTTTCTTAATTCTTGTCATGTCCATACTAACGATTTCGTGTAGAAATAGAGATCCATTATTATATGGGACACATGATGAATCTTCCCCTATAAGTCATGATGTCTTCAATAATCTCCTAGTTAATCATGTTAGTGATTTCGGTGATGTTAATTATAAAGGTTTTATCGCTGACAGTGTTCGGTTCAATAAATACTTTGATCTTTTAGGAAACAACCATCCCAACAGAAAATGGAGTAAAAATGAGCGTTTGGCTTTTTGGATAAATGCTTATAATGCATATACCATTCGTCTTGTCATTACTAATTACCCTGTAAAATCTATTAAAGATATAGGAGGTTCTATTTATAAAGTAAATACAGCATGGGATATTAAGATGATTAAAATCGGTGATGAGATTTATGATCTTAATAACATTGAGCATCAAAAAATAAGAGGTCAATTCGATGAGCCGAGAATTCACTTTGCAATAAATTGTGCAAGCGTTTCTTGTCCTAAACTAATGAATGAAGCTTTTTATCCAGAAAGATTAGAGGAACAGCTAGAACAAGTAACTAGCGAGTTCGTAAATGATAAGAAAAAGAATCTAATCACTTCTGAGAAAGCTACACTTTCTGAAATTTTCAGTTGGTATAGAGGAGATTTTAAGCTTGGTCATAAAAGTGTAATTGACTTTATAAATAACTATTCAGACGTTAAAATAAACTCCAACACTGATTTAGAATATATGAATTACGATTGGAATTTAAACGATGTTCAAATAGAAATTAATACCCCCATTTCCGAGTGAACGGTTCGAAAATAGTAAATCCTATCTTATATGTAAAGTTTGATTTTTCCTGGGTGTTTTCGGAAGTTACCGCATAAATACCGCTACGTACTAATTGCCGAAACAAGGTAAATGACTTTTCTACTCCTCCGAAAGCTTCTGCATGGTAAAACTGACTATCGGGTATATTAAGTGAGCCTGCTCCTATTGCTATTCCCATCTTAAGTCGTCTAATAAGAGGAATCTTATTTAATATAGTTCCTTCAAAATGATGAATTACATTAGCTCTAAAGTATTCATTTGCTGTGTTTAAAGTAGCTCCCAGAAGCTGGAAAGAGACCAGAGGGTCACTAAAGAATACTTGATCAGAACGTCTAAAAAATTTATACTCAAGTACTCTTAAGTCTTTCTGATTTACGAATGAGGCTAATTGAACTTCCCACCTCGTACTCCCCAGTCTGCCTAATTCTATTTCTTGTTTGGCTCCTAGCTCAATGAAGTCAAAATTCACTTCGCTTCCAAACAGGCCATTAACTCCTTTTCTGTAATTTAAAGTTAGCACGGGAAACTTGCTAGGAATAACCACTTTCTTATTTCTCTTGAAATAATACTTCTGGCGAATTAAATATTCCATTAGCAGACTTAGCTCAGTTTTTTTATAACGCTTAAAATCTATAGGGTCGTTTAACTCTCCAAATAGTTCACTACTCCATTCTGAAAACTCCAGGTTGTCAAGTGGTAACTGATCTTGATAATCAAATGATAGTTTAGCGTAAAGACCATTAGTCAACTCTCTTCTGTGAGTAATCCCTAACGTTTTAGTTCGGATGTAATTACTCCTGCTAAAGGTTTGTTCCAGTGAAGCGAAATCATTCACCATTTCGTAAAAATCACCAAATTTTACTTGGGTTCTTACAAATTTCCTAGGGTTATAAGTGAGGCCTATTGTTACTTCTCCTTTGGCATCTTTATTATTAAATCCATAATCTAGATAACCAGAAGCCTCAAGTTTAAAATCATTAGAAAACTCTTTTTGGTAGTATCCAGGAAGTCTGTGCCTATATCCACCGATACCAAAAGGAACAATTTGATTCAATATTCCTTCCATATAAAACTCTGTTCCTTTCTCCCTATTCTTACGTCCATATCCCAATATGGGCGTCCAAATGTTAACTTTATTAAATGCCGAATCTAAACGCCTAAGATAATCATCACTTTCATAATAATTAACGACACTATCAGATTTAATCTGATACTGTAATTGTATTGAATCAAGTTTAACTGCTCTATTTATCTCCCAATATTTTTGATCTCTATTATAGGCTTCTGGTGAGAAAATCTTAATTTCTCTATTAAAATCTATATGTTCTAAGCCAGAGTTAATGATATATTCGCTATACTCTGTCAAGACTGTTCCTTTAATGTCTTTTCTGTATTTGGGTATTGTATAATCTATATGTTGACTTGCTATTAGTGAGCTGTTTCCTATGTCATTTTTGTATTCACATTTTACATTAAATGTTTCAGCATAATGTAAACTACCCTCTTCAATAGTTAGATCGAGCTTTTTAATTTTGTAGGTTTCTTGTTCAAACCATATTGTACCTCTAAAAGAATTGTCGAATCGGTTAATAGGAAAAACATCTATTATGTATAACTCAATACCATTTATGATATCCGTTCCTTTATAGTCAAACTTGTAAGCTAGCGAACTCGTCCCCGCTAAAGGCGAAAGAATAGGTTTGTCACTTAGGCTAGGGAGATTGATGTAATTCTTGTAAAAGTCTATTTCGAATACTTCACTTCCCTGAATAATCACCCATGGATTTACATCCTCTTGCTGAGCCAACGGAGTTATCAACTGTCCTCCATCACCCATGGATAAATCCATACTACGGTTAATAGATATTTCTTTGGGTATATCCTTTTTAATTTTTCCACCTTTGTGCGTTTTGGAAGCTAGAACTAATTCTTTATAGCCTTTTCCGTTTTTATAATAACTGTTGCCTATGGTTTCGGTGAGTTTTAAAATTTTCTTATCGAAATTAAAATCATAAGTTTCGGTAAGTTTTAGTCCTTTATTATAAGATGCAGTGTCTAAGCTAGAGCCTTTCTTTAGAGGAGTTTCAAGTGTGATTAACTGATAGCTAGAAGCACTGAAATCTTCGGTGTAATCAGAAATACTGCGTCTAGAATCTCTAACTTTTTTCATTACTTCTCTGGCCTTATCCTTAGTATCTCCAATAACCTCTGCGTCTCTGAGTTCTACAGTGGCCTTTGATAATACGACGTCTAAAGAAATTTGGTCATTCTTAACGTTTACGGACTTAGCTTGTGAGGTGTATCCTAAATAAGAAAATACGACGTTATGATTCCCTTCTGATAATTTTAGTTCATAAAATCCTGAGCTATCCGTGAAAGTAATTAGTCCTGTATCTTCTTGAAAAACCGATACGAAAGGCATTCCCTTTCCATTATCATCTAACACAGTTCCTCTTAAATATCCTTCTTGTGAAAAGCAAATTCCGGTTAAAAAAAGAAGAAGTATACTTAAAGATAATTTCATTGAGCAATTTACTAGATAGACGGTCATATTTTGTATTAGTTAAAGTCAGTTTGAATTTAGGAACGATTACAAAAGCCTTAAAGCCTGCCGTTTTGGAACAGACATTATTTAAACGTGAAGGGTGAAGTAGACTGGTTAATAAAGCTCTTTGGATAATTGCTATCTCCAGCAAAGCCTAGCTCTATCTCTCTCCCATCCTTTGGTATGTATGCCGTCTTAAATATGTAATCCCAAACACTTAGAGAAATCCCAAAGTTAACTCCATGAATTCCTTCCGGAAGTTCTTTTGCATGATGCCAAATATGCATCTTAGGGTTATTTAAAATATACTTTAACGGGCCATAATTCAAATTGATATTGGCATGATTCAAATGACCTATGGCTATGTTTATATAGTAAATAACAAAAACACTACTAGGTTCAAAACCTCCAATTAACAGGAGGGTTAAATACTTGAATGGTTCGTAGAAGATATTCTCCATCCAATGATATCTAAGGTGCGCGGCAAATCCCATTTCTTTAACGGAATGGTGAACCTTATGAAATCTCCAGAGAAAGTTAAATCTATGAAGCATATTATGGACACTCCACTGAATAAAATCCAGCGCTAAAAAGAAAACTAACACTTGTGCCCAATAAGGCAATTCTCTTAAGTTTAAAAGAGAGATAACTTGTGTGTCTCCTCCAATAATAGCAGTAAAAGAAGCTGATGTAAAAGAGGCTAATGCTGCAAAAATGACAAGTTTAAAAATAAAGAAGTTGAAGAACATGTAAAACGCATCAAGCCAAAAATCTTTCCTAAAAACGGACTGATTTTTTCTCCAAGGAAAAATAATCTCAAGCCCCCAAACCACTACAGAAATTAGTATCAACCACCAAAAGTAATTTTGATACCAAAGCTCAGACTGAAAGGTAATGTCCTTCCATAAATAACTGCCGTATTCAGAGCTAACCTTTAGTATGTGATCTAAAAAACTCAATTTACTTCGTGGTGGAATACTTGTCATATCCACCTAAAAGATTATGTAAGTGGGTAAAACCTAACTCTTCCATAATCAGAGTCGCTTTAGCACTTCTTCCTCCTTTTTTACAGTAAACTAGAGTGGGAGTATTTTTACTAAGCTTACTTATCTTATCGGAGAAATCAGCATCCTTTACATTTAGCTTAATAGCATTGTGTATAGCTCCTTGATTCCATTCTTCAGGAGTCCTGACATCTACAATCTGTAAGTCTGGAATTGAATTGATTAGCTCTTTAGCTTCTTGGACGGATACATTGCTAGTGTAAGACGAGGATTTAGGCATACAGCCAAATAAGCTAAGTGATAAAAGTATATAAAGAATATTTTTCATTAATTCAAAATTAGACATTACCATTACTGGACATCATCACAGCCAAATTACGCATGCTAGGAATCTTAGAAAAGACAATTATGACCACTACCATAATAGGAACACTTAGAATCATCCCCACCACTCCCCAAAGAGTTCCCCATAAAGTAAGCGATAAAATCACCACTAGTGGACTAATGTTAAGGTTGTCTCCCATTACTCGTGGTTCGATTACGTTACCTACTATTACCTGAATTACACCTATTATTATTAATACTAATAAAGATTTTACAGGCTGATCTGGGTACTGCATTAACGCCATTAAAGTGGGGAATAGAGTGGCTATTAAAGATCCTATGGTAGGAATATAGTTTAGTAAAAAAATTAAGAGAGCCCAGAAAATCGGGAAATCTATTTGAAGTATTAAAAGTCCAAAATAACTGGCTAAACCAGTAATAATACTGACAAGCGTTTTAAGTGTAATATAATTTTCTACAGATTTTATGATTTGTCTGAAAATTGATAACGCAGCCTCTCTTTTCGATTCATCGTGGTAAATAGCTCTGAATTTCAATTTGATTACATTCTCTTCTAAAATCAGAAACAGTAAATACAGAATCACCATAAAAGAATTGCCTAAAAGGTTAGTCAGCGCTCCCAAAGCATTAGATATTAAACTAGCTAAATTAAAATCTTGTATTTGAGAAATTCCGCTTTGCAACGCCTGATCACCTACTAAACCAATAAACTTCTCACTTATTAACTGAAAATTAGTATTGTACTTGTCTAAATTCTCAGGAGCCATAAAGGCTTTTACTTGAAGAGTAAGTAATTCGGAAAAGAAATAAAGTACCGCTAAAATTACCATGCTGGCTAAAAGAGAGCCTAGCCAAAACGGCATTTTTATAGTTTTCATAATCACTTTTCTAAACTTTCTTATCAAAAACCAAATTCCCAGTGAAAAGGCAAAAGGAATTAGAAAACTCTTCAGGTAAATAAGAAGAAAGCCTCCAAGGGTGAGAGATAATAAGATAGATGTAGTTCTGGTTAATGACATGATATTTTAGTTAATCTATTAATCGGAGAAAAGCGGTTTCATCGATAATTTTTATTCCTAAGGTATCTGCTTTTATTTTTTTAGCTGGACCCATGTTTTCGCCAGCTATTAAAAGGTCTGTTTTAGCAGATATTGAACCTACAACTTTTCCACCATTGGCTTCTATTAAAGTTTTCAATTCGTTTCGACTTAATTTAGTAAACACTCCACTGACTACTATTTTTTTTCCGTTTAGTACCTCTGAGTCTAAGATTACTTCGATTGCTTCGAAACATAAGCCAGCCTCTTCCATTCGCCGTATCTGAGATAAATTGGCTTCTATGTTTAAGTACTCATAGACACTTTCGGCTATTCTCTCTCCTATTTCATCCACCTTAACTAGACTCTCTAAAGAGGCGCTTTTTATGCTCTGAACATTCTTAAAGTGCTTGGCTAGTTTTTTAGCTACCGTTTCTCCCACATATCTTATCCCGAGTCCAAAGAGAACTTTTTCAAACGGCTGTGCTTTGCTATCCTCTAGTCCTATCAATATGTTTTCTACTGATTTTTCTGCTAATCTTTCCAAAGGAAGGATTTGTTCCCTAGTCAAATCATATAAGTCTGCTGGTATACGTATTAGTCCGGCTTCGAATAGCTGTAATATGGTTTCTGCTCCAAGCCCATCTATATTCATGGCTTTTCTGCTAATGAAATGCTCTATTCTTCCCGTGATTTGTGGCGGACAAAAGTCCGCGTTAGGACAGTAGTGATGAGCTTCTCCCTCTTTTCTAACTAGAGCTGTGTGGCACTCAGGACAGGTGGGGATGAATCGAACAGGCTTAGCATTAGCCAATCTTTTATCCAAATCTACATTGGTCACTTTAGGAATTATTTCTCCTCCTTTTTCTACAAACACAAAGTCTTTTTCGTGAATCCCCAGTTTTTCTATCTGATCTTGATTATGAAGAGAAGCACGCTTAACTGTGGTTCCCGCTAATAAGAGTGGTTCTAGATTCGCTACAGGCGTTATGGCGCCTGTTCTTCCTACTTGATAGGTGATTTCTACAAGTTGAGTTGAAAGATTTTCTGCTTTAAACTTATAAGCTATTGCCCATCTTGGACTTTTAGCCGTTAATCCCATTTCATCTTGAAGCTGGTACGAGTTGACTTTTATTACTATTCCATCTATTTCGAATGGTAACTTTTTTTTCTCGTTATCCCAGTACCTGATAAACTCCATCACTCCGTCTAATGTAGCAGATTTCGCTACATATTTTAATTTCTGTTGAGGCACTTTAAATCCCCATTCCCCAGCCTTTTCTAAACTTTTAAAATGGCCTTTGTATGGGTTTTTATCTAAAACTAAATAATAGAGAAAACAGTCTAGTCCTCTAGAGGCGGGTATCTTACTGTTCTGAGACTTTAATGTGCCTGAAGCTGTATTTCTAGGGTTGGCGTATAAAGGTTCTCCTTCTTCTTCTCGTGTTTTATTTAACTTTTCAAAGCTGGCATGAGGTAAAAAAATTTCACCTCTTATCTCAAATTTATCTGGATAGTCTCCATGAAGCTTAAGAGGAATACTTTTGATAGTTCTAACATTGGTCGTTACATCTTCTCCCGTATTTCCATCACCTCGGGTAACGGCTTTTATTAACTTTCCTTCTTCATAGCGCAGACTAATAGCTACACCATCATATTTAAGCTCTAACGTATATTCTAACTCTTCATTTCCAGTAAGCTTTACTGCCCTCTCAGCCCATTCTTGAATATCTTCCTTATTGTAGGAATTACTTAGACTTAGCATAGGTGATGAATGAGCCACTTTTTCAAACTTCTCGGTGATGTCTCCACCTATTCTTTGTGTAGGTGAATCGGGGACTAATAAAGAAGGATTTTCTTGTTCTAATTTATTAAGCCTAGAAAGCTTCATATCAAAATCATAATCTGAAATGGTAGGTTTGCTCAAAACATAATAACTGTGGTTATGTTTTCTCAGTTCTTTACTTAATTCTAGGACTTCTTGTTGTGCTTTCATTAGTTCCACAAATTTAGTAGAGAGTTAAATTCGTTTGGCTTTTAAGAACCTTAGTTTTCCTTGTAGATCGTTGAAGATTTCAACATCTTCAAACTTTTCGGATTTAAATAACTCAGCGGTTTTATTCGCATAATCTTCGTGTAACTCTAAGAAAATAAATCCACCAGGCTCAAGGATTTCTAATGCACTTTTTTTTAGAGCCTTGTAAAAATACAGCGGATCTTCTGTAATAGAAAACAACGCAATGTGTGGCTCATTCCCGTATACATTGGATTCTAATTTGGGAGCTTCATGCTTACCGATGTAAGGTGGATTACTAACCAACACCTGAAACTCGCCTAAACCCGATAAGTTTTCAGTCATAGATAACTTGGTGAAGTTCATTTCTAATCCTAAATTTTTAGCATTTAACTGAGCTACATCTAAAGCATCTTGAGAAACATCTATCCCATGCACCTCTAAGTTAGGGAGTTTGCTCTTTAAGCTTAAACCAATACATCCGCTCCCTGTCCCCAAATCTAATACTCTTTGGTTAGGAGATATATGACCTAACACTAAACTCACAAGTTCCTCTGTTTCTGGTCTTGGTATGAGCACATGTTTATTTACTTGTAACTCTAAGTCTCTGAAATAAGCCTTTTCTGTTATATGCTGAATAGGAATCCCTTCATTTAAAAGCGTTACTCCATGAAGAATAGATTCATTTTGATCTATAGAAATCTCTTGGCCTGAATTAGTTAGGTATGTTATCTTAGATAGTGCTGTGAAATGTTCTAATAGAATAAAAAAGACTTGTTCTTTTTCTCTAGCGGTGAAGTTGTATTGTAATTCACTAACTACACTTTTCTTTAATTTTTTCAGTGAAAGAGTCAATGGTTATAACCCTTTTAATATCAATTCGGCTGTAGCAGGATTGGTCGCTAATGGCACGTTATGAACATCACATATCCTCATGAGCATTAACACATCAGGCTCGTGTGGATGTTTGTCTAAAGGGTCTCTAAAAAAGAATACCATATGGATTTTCCCTTCAGTTATTTGTGCCGCTATCTGAGCATCTCCGCCCATAGGCCCTGAAGCAACTCTCTCTACTTCCAATCCGCCTGCAACCACATGAGAACCAGTAGTTCCTGTAGCGATTAGTTTGATTCCTTCTTGTTTTAAAATCTCGTGTGCATTGGATAAGAATCTCACCATTTCGGCTTTCTTTCCATCATGCGCTATTATTGCTATTTTCATATTATTTTTTTACGAATACTTGGTATCCATGAGCTACCAATTCTTTAGTTCCGCTTGTGTATATCCCTAATGTTTCAGCATTAAATACGCTCACAAAGTTTCCCTCTATTTCTTTTACAAAATTAACTTGTTGTTTCTTACTAGAAAGATTAATCACTGTTATTACTTCATTATCATTCCTCATTCTTCTAATCGCTAATAAATCTGTGTCATTAGAGGTGTTTATTCTCATAAATCTACCTCCATAAGTTCCGTTCCATAATGCTGGATTTTCTTTCTTTGTTGTGATTAACGTTTTATAAAAATTCTGAAGTTCGGGGTGTCGTTTTTGAATAGTATCTTTCTCGAAAGACTTTATTCCTCTGTCATTTCCAAGCTCCTGACCTCCATAAATTAGTGGCATTCCAAAATAAGTGAAGGCAATCACGGCCATAGGTTTATGGTTCTCTCCCATTCCGTCATGTAAGGTTCCATTCCATGAGTTTTCGTCATGATTGCTAGTAAACATCATCCTGTAGTCGTTTGTAGAGAATTTTTTTTCTTCCCATTTCATATAAGCCATTAGTGAGTCTAAAGGCCATTCTTGTGTGGAAATATGGTTAAATATATCGTGCGCATAACACCCATAACTCATGTCAAATGTTTTTCTATGATGTTCTGGCAGCTCAGAATCTGCGAGCATGAAAATATCGGTTTTAACTTTCTTTAATTCTATGATGGCTTGTTCCCAGAAATCTAATGGGACTTTCATGGCGTCATCACAACTAAAACCATCGATGTTTACATCAGTTATCCAAAACTTCATAGCTTCTATCATGGCTAATCTCATAGAATCATTTTCGTAGTTCAAGTAAGCCAAATCTCTCCTGTCTAGGCTAGGTGCTGGGATATGGCCTAATGAATCGAGAGTATACCAATCCTTATGACCCTTTTTTATCCATATATTATCAATACTAGTATGATTTGGAACCCAGTCTAGAATAACTCTCTGACCTAATAAATGGGCTTTATTTACTATGGATTTAAAGTCATCAATAGTCCCAAAATCAGGGTTAGCCTCAGTGTAGTTAATTATAGAATAATAACTACCGAGGTATTTATTTCCCTCGTTAGGGTTTTCTATGTCTTCTGTAAATAAATTTTCTTTAGCTTTTCTCTTTTCTATACTAATAGCCTGAATGGGCATTATCCATAATATTTCAGACCCGAGAGTTGCTATTCTATCCATGTCAGCTTCGAACGACTCAAATGTACCTTCAGCAGTATGTTGTCTTATATTAACTTTATAAATTGTGGCATCTTTAGACCATTCTGGATGCTTTACTACTTGATTTTCTGATGTCTTCGTTACTAATACTACTTTAGAACTAGTATCTAACGGGCTAGTGTCTGAACATCCTATAATTGATAAAATTATAGCGGCTATTACAATTCTCATTTATCTGTTTATTTGACCTCTAAAATAAGATTTAGTTTAAAGGACAAACTTTCCTTACATATCAATGTTTCCAATTTTAACTTCTCTAATTTTTCATCTTAAAATGCTAATTGGCATAATTTTGGGGTATATCAAATGAAAAAAATGAATACTATGCAAAACAAATATATTCTAGGTTTTTTAACTGTGGCTTTTCTCTTTTTATTTTCATGTCAGTCTAGCCAATATGGAGATAGAATGAAGGAACCATTTTCCGGGAGTCAATATGAGTCTAACAATAGATGGTTCAGAGCAGTGGGAAAAGGAAGCAGCCAGAAAGATAACATAGCTAAAAGTAAAGCAGATTTAGCAGTCAAATCAGAGCTAGCGGGACAAGTGGAAAGTAACATCAAGAAGGTCACAGATCAGTATTTGGATGAGACCGGTTTAGGAGGTGATTCTGAATTAACAGAAAAGTTTTCTAGTTTAACAAGACAGGTTATGAATACGACTATTGTCGATCTCATGAAAATTGGCGAGGAGAAATTTATTAAAGAGGGAGTTTACACTGTTTTCTTAGCTTATGAAATAAAGAAAGCAGCCATGTTTAGGTTCATGAAGAAACAAATAAGACTAAATAAAAAGCTTTCTAAAATAGAAATAGATAAGATGGAGTCAATGCTAGATGGCGAAATCACAAAAGCTGAATCGTGAGATAATTAAGTTTTAACTTATGTTTGGTTTAGGAGAAGTTTAAGGAGGTAGGCCTGAAACTGCTTCAGAAAGAAAATTTTAACCCGTTGAAAAAACTCATTTTAATTCGACACGCTAATTCAAGTTTTACTCAAGCAGGAATGTCAGATTTTGACAGGCCTTTAAAGCAGCGAGGAAAAAATGATGCTTCTCAAATGGCCGAAAGGATTCTATTTTCTAAATTGACTATTGACCAAATCGTCTCCTCTCCTGCTTTAAGAGCTATTTCTACTGCGGAGATATTTTCTAAAGTATTGGATATCCCTTTTGAGAACATTTCACAGAATAAGGATGTCTATGAGGCTGATCCAGAAAAGCTTATGCGCATTGTTTCTGAATTTGAGTCATCGTGGAACAACGTGATCATATTTGGTCATAACCCCGGACTTTCATACTTCGTAGGTTTGCTAACTGGTGAGCTCTATGATAAAGATACCTGCAGCATTTCAGAAATAGGGATACATTCAGACGATTGGGCTCATTGCACCGCAGGAATAGGTTCTCTTATCTCTTATGATTTCCCTATGAACTCTCAACCATAAACTCTTGTTATGATAGTTAAAACTATTAAGAATATTACTATTTGTCTTGTTTTAAGTATTGTTTCCGCCTTTTTGTTTTATTTATTGGTGGGTTATAATGGTTCTCTAGAGCTCTGGTTGATTTTTTTACTAGGTTTTTTACTTTCTGTAATTCATATAATTGCAGAGCAAAGTGAAAACTCTTTCGTTCGGTTTTCGAAATTAACGATGCCATTGGTGACATTATTCATTGTATTCTATATGGTTTATGTTGAATTCAATTATCCTCCAACAGCAGAGTTTGTTCCTATGAGTAGATTTGAAAGAGGTATGACATACATCAGTCAGCTAGATAAAGAAACAATTATGAACTTCGCATATCGATTCTTTCAAATTGTCTCCTTAAAATTTCTGATTGGTCTTTATACATTTTATGCATTAGGCAGTTTTCTTGTCAAATATTTCAAATTCGAGGGGTATACCCGGCAATTATTCTCAGAAAAATCTTCTGAGGACGGTAGTTTAGTCAAGAAACACCTCAAGCGAAAAAGCACTAAATTTAAAAGGCGATTTTAGTTTATAAGTAAAATAAGAAATAAGCCTCTTTTATGAACTTTCTAAATACCTTTGAACCCCGTAATATCATATACGGGAATGTCAGACAGCGCTAAGTACATATTTGTAACCGGAGGGGTTACATCTTCATTAGGAAAAGGAATAATTTCAGCTTCTTTAGCTAAACTTCTTCAGTCGAGAGGCTTTAGAGTTACTATTCAAAAGCTTGATCCTTATATAAATATAGATCCAGGAACTTTAAACCCTTATGAGCATGGTGAATGTTTCGTTACTGATGATGGAGCTGAAACTGATTTAGACCTTGGTCATTATGAAAGATTTTTGGATACAATAACTAGTCAGTCTAACAATGTAACTACCGGGAAAATTTACCAAAGTGTTATTAACAAGGAGCGTAAAGGAGAATACCTTGGAAAGACTGTCCAAATAATCCCTCATATTACAGATGAAATAAAACGATGTATTAAAATTTTAGGTTCTAAAAGCGCTTATGATTTTGTCATCACAGAGATTGGTGGAACTGTTGGTGATATCGAATCTCTGCCCTATGTAGAAGCTGTAAGACAGTTGAAATGGGAGAGCCCTGATGACTGCTTAGTAGTCCATTTAACGCTTGTTCCCTATCTAGCCGCTGCAGGAGAGCTTAAAACTAAGCCTACTCAGCACTCTGTTAAACAACTATTGGAATTAGGTGTTCAGCCTGATATATTAGTCTGTAGAACCGAGCATGAATTAACTCCAGCGATAAGAAATAAAGTGGCTAAGTTCTGTAACGTAAACCTGAACGCAGTTATTCAAAGTATAGATGCATCTACTATTTATGATGTGCCTTTACTTATGTTAGAAGAGAAGTTTGACCAAGTAGTATTAGATAAACTTAAAATACAAGACTATCCTGAGCCTAATCTTAAAGATTGGAATTCATTTCTAAAAAGATATAAGAATCCAAAAAATGAATTGACGATCAGTTTAGTAGGTAAATATGTAGAATTAAAAGATTCTTATAAATCTATAGCCGAGGCTTTCATTCACGCAGGAGCTGTAAACGAAGTGAAGGTTTCTATAAACTGGGTTCATAGTGAAGATTTGAACGCTAAACAGGTGAAGTCTATATTAGAAGACTCTGATGGAATCATGGTAGCTCCAGGTTTTGGATCGAGAGGTATAGAAGGTAAAATACTTGCAGTTAAATTTGCTAGAGAATCTGGAGTTCCATTCTTTGGCATCTGTTTAGGAATGCAAGTAGCGGTTATAGAATATGCACGAAACGTACTCAACTTATTAGAAGCACATAGTACTGAGATAAACGAGCACACACCATATCCTGTAATAGATATAATGGCAGAGCAAAAGTCCATTACTAATTTAGGCGGAACTATGAGATTAGGGACGTATAATTGCCATCTAAAAAAAGGTTCTTTGGCTCACGTTGCGTATGATAGAGAGGACATAGCCGAGCGTCACAGGCATCGATATGAGTTTAATAATGACTATTTGGACATGTTTGAAAAGTCAGGAATGAAAGCTTCTGGAATAAATCCAGATTCAGAGTTAGTTGAGATTATAGAAATACCCTCTCATCCTTGGTTTGTAGCTACTCAATTTCACCCTGAATACAAAAGTACTGTGCATACACCACATCCATTATTTGTAGGTTTTGTGGAAGCCGTGCTAAAACACTCTAAAAACAAATAGACCCCTGTTCTCCCTGGTCTCTGAAGATTAAAAGACCGAGGAACAAGGAAATAAAAACAGCACCACTTTGTCTTTCAAACATAGATTCAGTCAGAAGGTTTAGCGTAATAATAAGCATTACCGAAAACATAAGAATGTCTCTACTTCTGAGTGCCTTGATAAACAGAAAGGCAAACATGATTATTATGAAAATTAAGCTTATCCACCCGGCGCTTATTGCTGTTTCTAAAAACTGGTTGTGAACATTAAATCTTTTGGAAAGCATATAGTACTCTTCCTCTCTTTCATAAATACTCATGAGACATTCTTTAGAGTCTCCTACTCCTTCTCCTGAAGGATTATTAAGAATCATCTCTAAGGCCAGCCCCCAAATAAGAACTCTGGATTGAGTACTCGATCTTTTAGTAGCTAATATTTTATCGTTTTCTAAATCCGGATTAAGCACTGTCGATTTTGTTATAGCCGAATTAATCCGGCTTTTACTCATCGGGTTAAATAGAACTGAAAAGATTAATAATGCTGTGACAGCCGCAACAAATGGTGTGCTTCTTCCATTTTTGTTTTTAGTGAAATTCCTAACGAGAGCTAGAATCAATAGAGTAAAGCAAGAGAGAATAGCAGCCTTAGAAGATAAAAGGGCTACCATAATCACCAAAAGAACTGTAACGAACCTCAGAAAAAACTTTAATCTTTTGGATTTTGTTTCTTTTTCTAGGTAGAACTTGATAAAGCACATTCCCGCCGTATAATACATACCTATATAACTAGGATGGAAATGAGCGGAAAGCTTAACGTACGTGAACTCGTTCATATCGGCAGAATTCAAATATTTCAAATAAGCTAAAAACAAGAGCATCAAGCTCGAGATGAATACACTAGAGACTATAGCCCATGATATGAAGAGAAACTGTCTTTTATTAATAGGCGGTGAAAGTCCGAGCATTAATGGAATAAGGATAAGAGAGAGTTTAGTTTCTATACTCTTCCAGCCCACTAAATCATTCTCTGTCCATAACATACTTATCAAGAAAAAAAGAAAAATTCCTGCTCCAGACATTATAATATTCCACCACTCTACCTTTCGGTTTTTACTAAGTTGGATTAGGGTTAAAATAAAAAGTGCAACTATGGTAAAAGACAAAAAACCTATTTGATATATAGGAATCAACATGCATAAAACTGCCAAACAAAATATATGAATTTTCCTTAATGTCATTTTACAAGAGTAATAATTCATCTAAATATTCACCATTATTTTTTTATAATCTAGTCGCCTGTCCCCAATTCTCTAATTCTTCTTTAGACCAAAGCTCTGGGAAGAAAATTCTTCGTTGGTAACTTGGGTGCATATATTTTTTCCAATCGCTTCCTCCTGTGGCTTCTATGGTTTCTTCACCAGAATCTAGATATTTAGCCGCTGTATTTAAGTGAGCCATTACCCATTCTACATTTACAGTATAATCATAATGTCTCATGGCTTTAACTAGCTCTGGGTCTGATTTTACATCCTCAGGTAGGCTGTTAAATTTAGCGTAAAGATTTGTGAGATTTCTTTCCTCCATGAAACATAAGAGCTCCAATTTATACTTTTTCTCAAATTCACTTAACATTAGAGATTTTATTCCAGTCTCATAATTTTTTCCAGCCGCTTGCCAGTACATGTGCTCGAATGCATGCTCGTATGGAGTATCTCTATCTATAGTAGCTCTATATCTATAATCTATAAGGTTAATTAGCTCTGTAGACCCTATTTCTATCATTCTATACTGCGCGCTCTGGAAACCACTAGCAGGTGAAAGTGAAGTTCTGAAATCCAAGTATTGTTGCTTTTCCATTCCATCTCCCATAATGGTAAATGATTCTGAAAGGACGTTGAAATATCTAGAAATTCTTCCGAGTCTCATTATGAAATCTGTCGTAGAGATTTGCTCAGCTGCAGAAATTTGGTCCATTTCATGGAGAATCATTTTGAACAGAAGCTCATTGATCTGATGGTACATGATAAATATCTGCTCATCGGGTACATCAGTTTTAGGACGTTGCAACGATAATAGACTATCTACGTTTATATACTCCCAGTAAGACACCGGGTCTTCATTAGTCTTATTAGCATTTAAAAAAGGACATCCTGCGGCATCCATTTCTGCTTTAAGCGCTTCTTCCATTAGAGATTTTTTTTGTAAAGCTACGAATGAATGATTTGTTACTTTGTGATTTGAATCAATACTATTCATTTTTCGCCTTAACCACCTGCCAAAAATCGTAATAATGACTTTCTTTGCTGTTTATGAAACATATCAAAAGCAGAGAAGATATTAATAAAATTGTCCGTAAGTTCTATGGGAAAGTGAGAGATAATGAAATACTTCGCCCTATAGTCACAAAGGATATTCCTGAAGATAAATGGGATTTTCACATGGAAAAAATCACAGATTTTTGGGATTCTGCAGTTTTTGGAAGCATGACGTTTAAAGGTAATCCTGCTAACTCTCATGTAAATGTAGATCAGAAGAATAACTACAAAATCACTCAAGAGCATTTTTCGATATGGCTTAATTAATGGAATGAGACCATAAATTAAAATTACGAGGGTGAAATAGCAGAAAACATGAAAATACGTGCTCGAAAAATGGCTACAGGACTTTACATAGGAATTTGGCATCATAAGCCAGATGATTTAAAACCATAAGTAGATTAAATAAACAAACTCTTCTTGAGTATAGCTTGGCCTTTAGCGTTTTCATTTGTGCTATAATTGATTATTACTACACAGATCTGTAGTGTAGATTTCTTCACTAATGATTAAATATAGATTTCAGTTTGTCTAAATTTATTTGGTGCAGTCCGTCAATTACGTAATCGGCTTGTTTTAACTCTTCGGGGTTTCCTAGTGCTACGCAAAAAAAACCACCGGACTTGGCTGCCTGCACTCCGCTTAAAGCATCTTCAAAAACTACGATTTCATTAGGCGCGATATTCATTCCTGCTGCACCTTTTAAAAATACTTCAGGATCTGGTTTAGAAAACTTCACTTTGTTGCCATCAATAACTTCATCGAAATAGCCCGCAATATCGGTTTTCTCTAAAATAATGTCTGCATTTTTACTGCTTGATCCTAATGCTATTTTCACACCGTTGGCTTTACACTCTTTGAGAAAGTCAAGTGCACCGGGAAGGAGATCTTCTTGTTTTAAACCGGTAATACTTTCTAAATACTCTTCGTTTTTGTTTCTCATCAAAGAAAGTTTAGTGTCATTATCTAAAACTAAGTTTCCTTTGGCTAATATTTTTTCTAAAGAATCTACTCTAGAGATACCCTTTAAATGGATTTCGAAATCATCATCAATATCAATTCTTAATTCATCGGCTAGCTTCTTCCATGCATGAAAGTGAAAATCGGCAGAGTTGACTATAACTCCATCCATATCGAAGATACAGGCCTTTAATTCTGCCATTTGCTATGCTTTTTCTAATTCAGATATTTTATATTCAACATGATATCGCACTAAGTTGTCTATTGGTTTTTTTATTATGCTGCCTAATTGAACCTCTTCTGCTTCACATGCCTCGGATAAGTAGTGTTCAAAGTGAAAGGCTACTGAGCCTATAAAGTGAACTTTAACATCAGACCAATGATCAAAGCATTTAACATGAATTTTTATGAAATGTCTAAATCCTTCTACCATCCAATTTTTTACATGTGGATGGTGCTTGAATTGACCTATAAACTTCATAAAGCTCGCCAAATAGACATTGGCATTTGGTTCGTTATATACTTTTCTTACAAGTTCTTTATCTGTTAGATTAAACTGCGAATGAAAAGCTTCAGCTATTTCTTTAGGAAGTGATTTGTAGAAGTAATCTTGAAGTAATTTTTTACCAAAATAACTTCCGCTTCCTTCATCTCCCAAAATGTAAGCTAATGAAGGAACTTCCTCGAAAACCTCTTCTCCATCGAAATAACAGCTATTAGAACCTGTGCCTAATATGCATGAAATTTCAGGTTCACCATAATAAGTTGCAAATGCGCATGCATTTAAGTCATGTCCGACTAACACATTTGCATTTTTAAATATTCGTTGTAAACCTTCTTTTATAATCGTGTTAAGATTTGCAGAGCTACATCCAGCCCCATAGAAAAACACATGATCTACGGATAAAGCAATTTCCATAGCTTCTGTTGATTGTTTCAGTTTAGCTTCTACTAAATCTGAGGAATGGAAATAGGGATTAAATCCCATAGTAGAGAAATCCTTTAAATTATCGCCTAATGAATTAATCATTCTCCAATCACTTTTCGTACTTCCGCTGTCAGCAATTAAAATCATTTTGTTTTTATATTAATTAGCAAGGCGAGCTACCAAATCTCCTATACGTGAAGCATAACCCATTTCATTATCGTACCAGCCCAATACTTTGACTAGGTTACCTTGGGTATTGGTAAACTCGCTGTCAAATATACACGAATGTGTATTTCCTACAATATCTACTGAGACTAAAGGTTCAGTTGTATATTGTAAAATTCCTTTAAGTTCATTTTCAGCAGCTTTTTTCATCGCATGGTTTACCTCTTCAGCTGTAACATCTTTCTTTAATAAGGCTACGAAATCAGTTATTGATCCACTTGGTGTAGGAACTCTTACTGCATTTCCATCTAATTTTCCATTTAAATTAGGTAGCACTTTTCCAACTGCCGTGGCTGCTCCGGTGCTTGTCGGTATCATGCTTAACGCTGCAGCTCTAGCTCTCCTTAAATCTGAATGCGGGGCATCATGAATTGGTTGATCTGAGGTGTAAGCGTGGATGGTAGTTATAAACCCTTTGTCTATACCGAAGGCATCATCTAATACTTTAGCCATAGGCGCTAAGCAGTTAGTTGTGCAGGAAGCATTAGAGATGATTTTCATGTCATCTGTAATTATATCATGATTAACACCCAATACTACTGTGGGAATATTTCCTTTAGCTGGCGCCGAAATAACTACTCTTTTTGCTCCTGCTGTTAAATGTTTTCCTGCTCCCTTCTCGTTTGTGAATATTCCAGTGCACTCTACTACGATGTCTACTCCTAATTCTGCCCAGGGTAAATCTTCTGGGTTTCGTTGAGCATAAACTTTCATTTTTTCATTGTCGACTTGCAGTGTGTTATCTTCAAACCGAACTACTCCGTCAAAACTGCCTTGAACAGAATCATATTTGAAAAGGTGGGTTAATGTGGCTCCATCTGTTAAATCATTAATAGCAACTATCTCAATATCCTTTTTATTTAATAAAGCTCTTAGAGACAATCTTCCTATTCTACCGAAACCGTTAATGGCTACTTTTGTTTTTCCCATGTTATATTGATAATATTTTTGACATTCTTAATTCTTCTATATTGAGCATTTTTTTCATCGAAATCGCTTGGTCAAGGGCTGTAAATGTTTCTTTATCGTTTATGATTCCCACCATTTCATCGGCTCGTTCCATCATTAGACCTTCTACTGCGGAAACGCCTAATCTACTCGCTAAAACTCTGTCCCATGCAGAAGGTGATCCCCCTCTTTGAATATGGCCAAGTACTGCTACTTTTGTGTCGTAGCCGGAATATTTTTCTTTTACCTTATTTGCTATTTCATAAGCACCACCGTTGGTGTCGCCCTCTGCTACTATAACTATACTGCTCGTTTTTTTGCTTTCAGCTCCTTTTTCTAATACTTTAATAAGAGCATCTATACTTTGACCTTGTTCTGGAAGCATAACAGCTATTGCTCCTGTGGCTATTCCAGCCCTTAGGGCGATGAATCCTGCATCTCTCCCCATCACTTCTACAAAAAACAATCTGTTGTGGCTGTTGGCTGTGTCTCTTATTTTATCTACTGCTTCTACTACTGAGTTTGTAGCTGTATCGTATCCTATAGTGCTATCAGTGCCATATAAATCATTATCGATAGTACCAGGAACCCCGATTATAGGAACGCCGTATTCTTCAAAAAACACATGAGCCCCAGTAAAAGTTCCATTACCCCCTATCACTATTAAACCGTCAATGTTATTGCTTTGCAAAGCTTCAAAAGCTTTTTTTCTTCCTTCTACAGTTCTGAAGGCGTCGCTTCTCGATGATTTTAATATAGTACCTCCCCTGCCTAAGATTTTAGAAACCGAACGAACATGTAGTTTTTTAAAATCACCTTGAATTAAACCATCATATCCTTGGAAAACTCCGATGCATTCAATTTCATTGAACACACAGGATCGAACTACTCCTCTTATGGCAGCATTCATTCCTGGAGCATCTCCTCCTGAGGTAAGCACCGCTATTTTCTTTACGTTTTTATTCATTTTTTATACTTAGTGTAAAAATAACACTTATTAAATATTACAGGCAAGTAAATGAAGAATATTGTTAGATTGTGTATTTTTGACACGGTAACCAGAAACTGTAAATTTATTAATAAATATAGAATGCCCGAAAGACATAGTGGAGTATTGGATGTATCAGTGGATAATGTAATTTTCGGATTTGATGAGAACATTCTAAAAGTACTAGTGATAGAGAGAAAACCATTCCCTGATGAGAAAAAGGGAATGAGCGCTATTCCGGGTGACTTAGTATATCCTAAAGAGTCGTTAGATGAGGCGGCAGCCAGGGTTTTAAAAGACTTAACATCCTTGGAAGGATTGTTTCTCAAGCAGTTTCATACGTTTGGTAACCCCAACAGAGTGAAAGATCTAAAAGATCAGGAGTGGCTCACTAATTTCAGGTTAAATCCTGAAAGGCGTGTAATTACAATAGCTTATTATTCTCTTATTAAAATGGATGAATATCAATTACTTCCTTCTTATTTCGCTGAAAAAGCGGAATGGGTAGATGTGTTAGAAGTTCCAGATTTAGCGTTTGACCACAATGAAATAGTCTCTAAGGCGCTTGAAGCTTTGAGGCAGGGATTGGATAAGGAGCAGATTGGTTTTGAACTCCTCCCAGAAAAATTTACGCTGACTCAACTCCAAAATTTATACGAAATAATTCTAAACAAGAAGTTTGATAAAAGAAATTTCAGGAAGAATATTAAAAAGATGGAACATGTAGTTCCGCTGAATGAAAAGCAGGAAGGTGTTCTTCATAAGCCAGCCCAGCTTTTCAAATTTGAAAAGGCTGTGTAAATCAGATCTACTGATTACACTTCTTAGAATACTCCAACCCAAATCATATTTTTTTTTTAAGAATTACCTTCATTGGAAAATTAGACGTTTCCCATTCAAGATATTCTACCCGAGTGATGAATTCATCATACACTAATGGTAGGATTGATCTTAACTTCTTCTACCAAATTGAACACATAAAAAAAAGCCTGGAAAAACCAGGCTTTTTAACTTTATATAGAATCGAATTAGATTAGAGTTTTTTTACATTACAACACTGCATTCCTTTGGGACCTCTTTCTAGTTCGAACATCACGTTATCTCCTTGGCTTATATCTTGCAAACATCCATGCACGTGCACGAAGTACTTTAAATTGGTTCCTTTCTCTAGTATGAATCCAAATCCCTTTTCATCATTAAAGAAATCAACTTTACCTTTTTTAACTTTAGTTTCTTCCATATCCTCTTTCTTAGGAATACCTAAAACTATAGAGGAAGCATCTATTTCTACTTTCTTAGCCTTTGGATCTGGAGGTGTATCACTCAATTGACCAAATTCATCTTTGTAGACTATCATCTCCTCAAAGGTTTTTCCTTTGTTATTGTCCTCCTTACGAGCAGATTTTTTCAGGAGTTTATCCTGTCTCTTTTTTTCTCTTTTCTTTTCTCTTTCTTTTTTGCCAAATGTCTCTTGCGACTTACCCATGTATCAGTATTAAGTTATTATTACGCTTTCAAGTTAAGGACTTACACACAGTTGAAGATAGAATTTAAGCTGGCTAACACTGTAAGATTACAAATGATGTGGCTTATGAACGATCGAAAACCTTCTAGGATTTTCATAACTGTTTCCTGTACACCCAAAAACTGAGCCGCAAAGATACACTTAAGAAACCTTAAACCATAAGATTATTTAGTCATTCTATTCACACGCTTATGGTGATAGACTTGGATATAGCTGCTTTTAAGATTAGGATCGTACATGAAGTGAAATTTAACTCCAAGATTTTACAGGCTCTAGATTCTGGTTTTAAACCTCTATCGCGCAGGTATTTCTTAATGATTATTGTCCTCGTCTATTGTCTATAATTGCTTCTCGCAGCGGTTGCAGTTCAATTACTATTGGCTAGACGTGGAGTCCACGTAAATGAACTCGGAGAGGTCATATTAATTACTGAATTATATTTCAGATAATGGTATCAAGGAAAAATCCTGCTAAGAGTTTAAAATGGAGTTTCATAAATGGTGCTTTTTCTTAGATTATTAAATTAATAATCAGACCTTTTGTTTGAAAACTATCCCGAAGAATAGGTGAACATTTAAATTGTTAAAAAGTTTACTGATTCATTCCAGGCTCAGCAACAATTCTATTGTTTCTTGAAAATTAACTGTTTGTAACAGCTATTGTTATTATCTCTAAGAAAAGATTAGCTTACGCTAGGAATTTCTTCGCTATTATTATACATGGATAAATTTCTGGAATGGAAAAGGTGAAAATCAAGAGTTATTTCTACTTAACGGTTACGTTGACTGCCTTAATCATGTCTGCTAGCCAGGGATGTAAACACGAAAATGAAGAAGAGCTTTTCGGCTCTGAAGAAGAGTGTGACGTAACAGAAATAAGCTACCAGGGAGAAATAATTCCCATAGTAGACCAGTTCTGTTATTCATGCCACAGTACAGCTGAAGCGAGTGCTGGAGTTATCTTAGATACCTATGTCACTATTAAGTCATGGTCAGACGAGTCTCTTTACTGCACTATTAGTTACGGTGATGGATGTGATAATATGCCTAAAAACCAACCTCAATTAAGTGAGTGTAATATTCTCAAAATTAAAACATGGATAGATGAAGGAGCACTTGAAAATTAGATCATTGAGAGTATTAGGGATTGCTGTTATCTGCTGCATTACAACGCATACAAAAGCGCAAGATACGGAAGGAGAATTCGAAGGAAAGACTTTTTATGATACGCGTATAGTTAATGGACAGTCTGTAGAAACTAATAATGAGGGGGTGATGAAATTTATCATAGCCCACAGATTTGGACCCGTTAATGGCGGTGGATATGAACTTTACGGACTTGACCAGAGTACAATAAGACTTGGGTTTGACTATGGGATCTCTGATAATATATCCATAGGAATCGGGAGAAGCTCTAATGAGAAAACGGGTGACGTATTCTTTAAAGCGAGACTTTTAAGACAGCGCAAAAATGGCGAGACTCCAATTTCATTAACTTGGTTTTCAGGAATAGCAGCTAGAGGATTGAAATTTGTGGATGGTGGAAGAGAGAATAAATTCGAGCACAGATTAGCTTACACAAATCAATTACTGATAGCTAGAAAATGGAACGATAGACTGTCTACTCAACTTATACCTTCTTTTCTTCACAGAAATTTAGTGTTAGATACAAGTCAAAAAAATGATATTATTAGTATAGGAGCTGCTGCTAGATATGTGGCTAGTAAGAGATTTACATTTAGTATGGAGTACTATCACGCTCTGCCAGATATGCTATCTGAGCCTTTTGAAAATAGCCTAGCTTTAGGAATAGATTGGGAAACCAAAGGACATGTATTTCAGTTCCATTTTGGAAATTCTTTGGGGATGACTGAGAAATTCTTTATTGGTGAAAATAGAGGTAGCTGGGCCGATGGAGATGTGAGGTTCGGGTTTAACATTACTAGAGATTTTAAAATTAAAGGAAGAAAATCCAGATGAAATACGCATTAGCATTTATTACTCTAGTCATGTCTAGCTTGCTTATTGGAAATGTCGGTGAAGTATTTGAGGTAGAAAAAAAAGCAGCTTTATTAGAGGTTTCTATTTCGGATATGTTATTTTCTTTGGGTGAGCCTAAACCCGACCATTATTTAGACAGTGTTTCCTTAGAAATGATTCACAGAGGAAATGAATTAGTTCACTTCGGAAGGACTACTGCTCCAAATGGAAAAAACACAAAGCAGATTAGTAAGTTTTATAAATGTATCAGCTGCCATAATACGGTCAAAGAAGATCCAAATCTGGCAGAGGTCAACCCTGAAAGAAGTTTGGATTACGCCAGAGAAATGGACATTCCTTTTCTCCAAGGTTCTACCTTTTATGGGATAGTAAATAGAGAGACATGGTATAATGATGATTATGTATTGAAATATGGCGGTTTGGTGGAAAGCGCCAAGAACAGTTTAGAGGGCAGTATTCAGTTGTGTGCGGAAGTATGCTCGCAGGGAAGAACCTTAAAGCAATGGGAAATAGAGAGTATTCTGGCTTATTTCTGGACACTAGACTTAAAAAAATCAGATTTAAACTGGACAGCAGAGGATGAGAAAAAAATGACAAACGCTTCAGATGATGAGCGATTACTTCATATAAAAAAGAAATTCTTAGCTAAGTCTCCTGCTACTTTTGGTGAACTTCCTAAGAGTAAGTCTGAGGGCTATAAAGGATTGGAAGGAAACCCAGCAAACGGAAAAATCATTTACGAACTAGGCTGTCAACACTGCCACAGAGAAAAGGGCGAGAGTGATGTGGTGCTAGACGATTCTAAAGCCACGCTTAATTGGCTGAAGAGAAATATCACAGCTAACGGAGATCTTTCTATTTATGAGATAATTAGAAAAGGAACCTACGCTGGTGAAGGGCATAAGGAATATATGCCTCATTATACACTAGAAAAAATGTCTGACCAGCAAATAGAGGACCTTAGATCTTACATAGAATCAGGCACTTAGGGCAGCGCACTATAAGTGAGGGATAAAAACTCAATTCTACCCCATACTTTCCTGCAACTTTTCGCGTTAAGCAAACGTCATACTTTTGAATAGTATGTCAAATAATCAAAAAACACAAATGAAAAATCATCTTTCTCTAGCCTTGCTCGCCTGTTTCATTATTACTTCGTGTACGAAAGACAAAGGTTCGCTAACCTTGACCTTTACTAAATCTACTGCCGAATACGGTAACCTCGAAGAAATAAGAAACACTGAATTACTAGAAGCTTCTCGTGCTATCGAGAATCCAGGAAAAATTTATATCGGAGAAGAATATTTACTTATAGGAGAAGAGGGAATAGGCATTCATGTATATGATAACTCTGCCCCTGCTAACCCTGTGAATGTAGCTTTTATGAATGTTCCTTTCTGTAAAGAGTTTTTTGTGAAAGACGATTTTATTTATGCTGAAAGTCAGTACGATCTTTTGAAAATAAACATTTCAGATTTCGCTAGTCCTTTCCTAGCAGAAAGAGCATTGAACTCTTTTGCTACGCCATTAACCAATGACCAGGGACAGCAGCTGGTAGGGTTTAGCTATGAAGAGGTAACTGAGAAAATAAAAATAAACAGTAAAGAATATGAACAAGTTTCTGAGAATTCTACTCTTTACTATGATTATACTGAAAGCCTAATTCCATCATCTGCAGTGCCATCTTCATTCTCTGGAGCTAGCTCAGGACAGATAGGAACAGTAAATAGAATTACAGAGCATATGGGATATATTTATGCGATTAGTAACCGTAAGATTCATGTTTTTAATACTAATGGGGCGCTTATTAAGTCTAATGAAATAGAGACTTCCAATAACCTGCAGACTATTTACCCAAAGGGTGATTACATCTTCTTAGGAACTCAGACTTCTATGGATATATATGATGTTAGAAGTCCTGAAGCACCTGTAGAAATAACTTCTCACTGGCATACTACTGCCTGTGATCCCGTTCTACCTCATGGAGATGACGTAGCTTATGTAACTGTAAGAACTGGAGATTTTTCTGATTGTCCTGGTGATGTAAATGCATTATTGGTGTTAGACCTAGAGAACATTACTTCACCCCAAGAAAGACAATCTATCGATATGGCTAGCCCTTACGGAATGGCTATTGAAGGTGATATTCTCTATGTAGGTAATGGAGCTGCTGGATTATATATGTATGATATTTCTGATCGGTTTAATGTGACTCTTTTAGGAACGAACACGGCTGTACAAGCATACGATGTTATTCCACATCCATCGATTACTAATCTTATTCTTACTTCTGGACCTAACGGCATAGAGCAGTATGAGTTTAACCAAGAAACGTTAGACTTAAATCTAATTAGCCATATTCAGATATAAGCGAGATGCATTTGTATAAACTTATATTGATATTAACTGTATTTATCTCTCAGGGATCATTCTCTCAATCGGAGGATGATTCTGAGAATAAGTCTACCTTTTATACTAAGGATGGCACTTCTATCACAGGAAGGATTGTGTATGAGGATTTTTTGATTATTGACCTCGTTATTTTCACCGGTGACACTATCACCATTAAGAATTCTGACATCGCTGAAAAAGTAGAACTAAAAGATCATTTTAGATATCCTAAAAGGAGATTTCATTATAAGGAAGGATTTCATATAGACGGCAATTTAGGTTTGGGTTTTTCGGAAGGTGGAGCCTATGCCTATTCCGATGTTTCTTTAAATAAACGAATCACCACGAAGACCACAGCAGGTTTAGGAATAGGGTCTCAGACGTTATTTACCTCTTTTCAAGTTCCAGCGGGAGCTACTAATTTAAATATAAGAATCTCTTATAGAAGCATACCGATATTCGCCCAGGGAAAATATTATGTAAATAGGCGTAGAAGAAGTATGTATATCCATGGAAGATTAGGTTACACTTTAGGAAAAAGTCCAGAGTTTAATGCTAATGTAAACAACAATGGCTTTTTAGCTGCTTATGGCATAGGGTTTACTAAGGCCACTAAAGGAAGGATGAAGACTTTTTTCCAGATTACACAATCACACAATTACTCCTCAGGAACAGCATTAAATCAGGATATAAACGGTCCAGTAACTTTTGATTATAACATTTGGTTTAACCGATTGGGTATGTCATTTGGATTGGAGTATAACTTAAGCTCTAAGTTCAAAAGAACTAAGATAAACTAAGAGATTCTCTTATAATAACCACATTTCAAATAGCTTCCCTCGGGAAAAGACTCTTTAGTAGGATGATCTGTATCGTGGTATTGTTTTTCTAAAAACTCAAACTCCATGTGAGAATCACTTAGCTCATACTCTACGGTATCGAAGAATAAGTCGCTAGAAACTCTAGAAGAACAGGATGCGAGTAATAATATTCCTTCAGGATTGACTAGATCTGCAGCTAACTTAGCTAATCGAGCGTATTGAATTACCGCGTTATCTACCTCTGTTTTTTGCTTTGCGAAAGATGGGGGATCAATAATAACAACATCAAATTTCTCCTCGGATTCTACCATTTTATCTAATTGTCTAAAAGCATCTCCCCTAAACACTTCATGAAAACCAGTGTACTCATTTAGTTCCGCATTTTTCTTCGCTAATTCGAGAGCTGGCTCACTTATGTCTAAACTTAACACTCTTTCTGCACCTCCCGCTAATGCATGTATAGAAAACCCTCCAGCATAGCTAAATACATCTAAAACGGTTTTTCCTTTGGACATCTCTCCTACTCTTTTTCTATTGGCTCGGTGGTCTAAGAAAAAACCTGTCTTATGTCCATGAATCACATTTACCTGAAACTTTACTCCGTGCTCTTTAAAAACAACCTCCTCACTGGAAAGCTCTCCATGTAGCACATCACCCTCGTTTACTAAATGCCTAAACTCTTCTTTTTTAAGAGAGCGACTTAGCCTGAGAACTATAGTTTCGGGTTTAATTACAGCTTTAATAGCGTAGCAAATTAATTCCATATAAGGAAGCCATGCCGCAGAATATATCTTCAGCACAGTAATCTCAGCATAAACATCACATATTACTCCAGGAAGTCCATCAGCTTCTCCGAAAAGTAATCGATAGCTATTCGTTTCACTAGCCAAAAGTGATTCCCTTAAGCGGTATGCCTGGTTTACTTTCTCTAAGAACCACTCCTCGTTTATTTGTGCGCCTCCACCAAAATGAACAATCTTTATTCGAATCGGAGACTCACAGTCAAATAACCCAATGGCCAATAACTTATTAGTTCTATGGTCATAGATGATCGCTAAATCACCCGACTTGGGCGCGGTACTTTCTTTAGTAATGCTCTCATTAAAAACCCAAGGATGACCTTTTCTAATCATTCTTTCAGCTGCGGATTTCAGCTTAACTGCTATTCTCTGTGGAGATGTTTTTAAAGGTTCACTCATAGACCGCGAAAGTACTACAAACCCGTTTTGAGAGACACATGTCCAAAAAAGAAATTATTGACTGCTCGCATCGAACCAAAGAGATTAGGATGTGCACATAGTCATAGATCTAATAAATCAACCATGAAGCACATTGTTTTTCTTTATGCTCACATTTTACTGTTCCATCTATTTTCCTCTGGGCTATTTACTTATGGTTATGTTGCTGATTTTTGTGAATTGTATGGATTAGATTTTGTCAATATAGACATCTCTAGATATGATTAATTGACTGCTATGAATCGTAGGGCTTTTTATTGGAATTAACCTCAGTAGCTTGCTTTAATCTAATGAGCTTGCTGGATAATAAAAACATTTCTCTGAAGAAATGATAGAGTTGTAACTTGTATATATTTAGATAGTAAGATATATTTTTTTAGAAATCTTTTGATTAGATGTCTCGCAATGAAAATGAATGACCTCTTTTGAAATACTCGGAATAGGCAATAGATAACTGTAGCTTCCTTTCTCAGGGTGAACTATAGATGCTTTGCTAATTTCATTATTTGAGTCATCATTAAAAATGAACTCTGCATCTATAGCTTCAGGGCTAGAATAACGAATTTCTATATTAGTTCCTTTTACATCATAACCATTAATAGTGATGTAGTTAGCTGAGGATTTTTTCTTTTTAAGACTCTTTAATAGTCTCATATATAATATCAACCCTAGCACAATGACAAGGGATATAAGCATTGGTTTTTCGAAATCCTTCATGTTGAAATTATAATGAAATTACACCTTCTATTAGACTTACTTCTTTATGAATTCTAAAGACTTCATCAGCATCTATAACTACTACTTTAATCGTAACACTAGTATATTTGCCATTAGAAGATTGTTTGGTTATTAAATCAATCTCTCCAGGAAATACTTTGGTCAATGCTTCAAATTTGTCAGATATAGTAGGAACTATAAATTTGAACATATATAAACTGGGCCAATTATGAACATGGTTTAAACTTTGTCTGATTTTCTCTTTTCTTTCTGCGTCCATAATGCAAAAGTACTCAGAAACTGCTCAAAATTTATCGAAAGAAATAACGGCCATTAAATAGTGTTTATTTCTATTCTCCAAAACACTCAAATATTAAAACCATCTTTTCCTAAGTGTGGAATGTGACATGGCTTAACTGAACTATCTCCTATTCTGATTAAACATCTTTTATTGTGAAAGAATTCTCTATGTCCGTTCAGAAAAGAATTCGGTGACATCCTTTTCACCTGCCAAGGTCTCAGTAATACTAATTACATGATCACCTACTCTTTCTAAGGAACTAAAAATATCGCTGTATACTATACCGGCTTTCATATTATAGCCTTCCTCACCTATCGTTTTTAAGTGTCTTTTTTTAAGCTTGTTTCTAAGTTCATTTATGCTATCCTCTTCAATCTTAGCTTGCTCTAAATCTATTTCTTTACTAGAGCTCTCTAGGTTTTTTAACATTACATCGAAAGCTCTGTCTACTATAAGATTCATTTCTTTTAAACCGTCACGCTGCTCTTGATTAAACCAATGCTTCTTCTCATTTTTCATTTCTACAGCCTTCCCTATTTGGTAGTAAATATCACCTACACTTTCCAAATCGCTTGATGCGCTTAGCATATGCTGAACTTCTTCGGAGAGCCTCACAGACATTTCGTTTTTAGACAATTTAGAGAGGTAGGTAGAAATTTCTATTTCTATTTTATCCGTGATTTCTTCGTACTTCTCTAGTCTCTCATAACATTTAGACTGCTTCTTTTTATCGGTGGTCCCTAATAAATCCTGGCTGGTTATGGACATCTTTTTCGCTAACCTTCCAAATTTCATCATTTCTTTTCGAACCTCTAACAAAGATAGTTCTGCAGTTTGAATAGGTCCTCCAATAAACTCTAATCTGAACTGTTCATCATCGTCCCCTTTAGATTTAACTGTCCTTTCAGCTATAGAAACCAACTGCGGAATAAACCAAATCAATAATAAAACATTGGCCAGATTAAAACAGGTATGAAAAAGGGCTATTCCAGTAATGGCCATTTGAGTGTTAGCAGAATTGAATTCGATGCTCTCGCTAGCTCCTACTAAGTAGCCTATTACCTTTAAGCCAAAGGGAAAAACAAGCAGCATCCAAGTAACTCCGAAAATATTAAATAACGAATGTATTCTTGCCGATCTTTTAGCGTGAACATTGGCAATTAGTGATGCTATTTCTGCCGTTATAGTCGTTCCGATGTTTTCACCTAGAACCATGGCGCAAGCGACTTCAAAAGGAATTAGACCTGCACTGACCATGGTCAGGGTTAGTGCCATAGCTGCTGATGAAGACTGAATAATAACAGTTACCAGAGCACCTAATAGAACAAACATGATAGAACCGTACCATAAATCTTTATAGCTTTGGAAGAATTGAACAAGCGCTGAGTTTGGACTTAAATCCGGGGCTGCGTCTTTCAAAAAGGATAATCCAATAAATAGAATACAAAACCCAATAATCGCACTTGACCATGCTTTAGCTTTTCCTGATCTAATAAATAACAATGGACCGGCAAAAGCCAAAATAACCAGGGAATAACTAGCTATGTTTACTTTGAATCCGATAAGTAAAATTAACCACCCGGTAATAGTTGTTCCTATGTTGGCGCCCATCATTACACCAGCCGATTGCCTTAATGATAGGAGCCCCGCATTTACGAAGCTCACGGTCATTACAGTTGTTACAGAAGAGGATTGAACTATGGAAGTTATTCCAAAACCACTAGCGACACCTCTCCAACTGCTAGAAGTTATAGCTCTTAGCATTTGTCTAAGTCTCGATCCCGCAGATCTTTGAAGGCCTTCACTCATGAGCTTCATGCCGTAGATAAACAGGACTAGAGAGCCTATAAGAATAAAAAACCTTTTTATGCCCCAAGTTTCAGCAGTAGAGAATTTGGATTTTGAGGACCATATAATCCCTCTTTCTTGTTTTTCTGCTATTTCTTTAGTGTCTGAAAACAGCCCGATTTTAAAGACATACTTTTCATCACTTTCTAGACCTACTAAGTTATAGGAGGTAGTTTTAGCTGAAATAACATCTGAATACATCCAGTTAGTATCCTCTATTCTTTCTTTATTTCTAGTAGCATTTAACTTTGTATTGTATTTAATGATTAGATTTTTCTCCTTAGCTAGCTCATATAACTCATAATTTAAATTCCAAGAAATAAGAGCTCCATTTTCATTCTGAGATCCTTTTACATTTTGAAATAACACCAATGTACTATCAGACGAAAGTTTATCAAAAATAGCGCTGTTTGAAATAGGGAAGGATTTACCGTAATAACCGCTTAAACTGAATAATACAGAAAATAATAGGACTTTTGATATGTAGAGTTTTCTGTATTTCATTGAATTAAATTGGGTGCCGTGAAGCTGACAATTATGTCCTTCCCCTCTTAGCATTTAAATAAAGAATTACTCAGCTTACTTTATAAGTCTAATCCTCTAAAAATTATACGATTATAAACTTTTTCTCCATTTAAATCTCTCCCGCCGCAGCTTCGCTCACATTAATAATATGGTCTCCTATTCTTTCCAGTGAAGAAAAGAGATTACTGTATATCATGCCGGACTCAGCATCGAATCCTTCTTTTCCAATAGAGCTAATATGCTTTTTTCTTAGTTGGTTTCTTAGCGTGTTTATTTCTCTTTCTGCATCTACAGCTTTTTGCAACTGTACCCCGCCATACTCGGCATTGAGGTTTTCCACCATTATTTCGAAAGAGCTATCAAGGACTTTGTACATCTGGCTTATGCTGTCCGTTTGTTTATCGTTGAACAATAATTTATTGTCATTTCTTCGTTCGATGCTCTTGCTAATTTGGTAAAACACGTCACCTATTCGCTCTAGGTCATTGGTCATGCTTATTAAACCTCTTACTTCATTAGAAAGGTCTTCGCTCATTTCACTGGCAGAGACTTTAGATAAGAAATTAGATATTTCAACTTCTAACCTATCAGTAATCTCTTCATATTTAGCGATTTTGTTGTGTAATTTGTTTCTAGTTTTAGTGTCTTGCGCTAGCCCTAGGTCAAATGCTATTTTTGACATTTTCTTAGTCAACTTACCGAATTTGGCTACTTCTTTTTTAGCTTCTAAAACTGATAATTCAGGAGTTTGAATGGCTCCGCTAATATATTCTAGCCTAAATTGCTCATCTTCATCACCCTTAGACTTTACTGATCTAATAGCCAGGCTGACTAACTGAGGAACAAACCAAATAAGAAGAAGCACGTTCACTAAGTTAAACGCTGTATGGAAAAGTGCTATTCCTGATTCTGCCATCGCTTTGTTACTTGGGTCGAATGGCTCCCCTTGCCACCAACTTAATGCAGCCGTCAGTCCTTTAAGCGCAAAGGGGAACAATAAAAGCATCCACGTAACACCTGCAATATTAAACATAGAATGTATTCGGGCTGATCTTTTAGCATGAACATTGGCTATCATTGAAGCAATTTCTGCAGTTATAGTAGTTCCTATGTTTTCTCCTAACACCATAGCACAGGCTACTTCAAAAGGAATTAGCCCATTATGAACCATCGTAAGCGTAAGTGCCATAGCCGCAGATGACGACTGAATTACTATGGTCACTAATGCACCCAGAAGCACAAACATAAATGGACCGTACCATACATCCGAATAGTCATTGAAAAACTGAACTATCTGGGAATCCGCGCCTAGAGAAGGAACCGCCTCTTTTAAATAGCCAAGTCCTATAAATAATATGGAAAATCCAAATAATGCCATAGCCCATGCTTTGGATTTATTAGATCTCATAAACAATAAAGGCGTTGCAAAAGCTATTATGACCAAGGCATAACTATTAATACTAAGTTTGAAGCCTAGTAAAACTACCAGCCACGCGGTAATTGTAGTTCCAATATTAGCACCCATCATTACTCCAGCTGACTGTCTTAAAGTCATCAATCCAGCATTAACGAAACTCACCGTCATCACAGTAGTTACTGATGAAGACTGCACTATGGATGTAATACCAAACCCACTAAGAACTCCTTTCCACCTATTCGATGTAATAGCTCCCAACATTTGCCTAAGTCTATTTCCTGCTGCCTTTTGAAGGCCTTCACTCATCACCTTCATTCCGTAAATGAAGAACCCTAAAGAACCTATTAGAACTAGAAGTTTAAATATCCCCCATCCTCTAAGCGGTTTGGTTTTTAGTTTTTTAGACCAAACCATTTTAGAATCATCTTGTTTCACTTCAGAAACTATACCCTCCTGGGCTATGCCTAGTTTGAAATTATACTTTTCAGCACTTAACGCAGAAATAGTGATTGACGTTTGGCTTATGTCGATAGGTTCGGAATACATCCATTCAGCTGAAAGTCCTTTCTTTTCTCTCTTAGCTCCTATGTCCGTAATATATTTCACTATTAATTGCTTCCCCTGGAGCTGTTCATACGCAGCATAGTCTATGTGCCATGAAAGACTTACAGCTTCTTCTTTGGCTTTGACTGTTACGTTTTGGAAGATCTCTGGTGAAATATCTAGGTTACTAACCTGATTCTCTCGACCTAAAGTGACTTTTTTTCCGTTTTGATCAATAAAGGAATTAGCTTCTTCTTCTTCTTCTTGAGAAAATAAGGACCCGGACAATAATGAAAACGCTACTAAGCTGAGTAATATTCTGAATTTAAAGGGTATATTCATTTTGTAATATAAATTCTTGTTGATTGATTTTAATAATGGTCTCTTAGTATAACTAAGTGTAAAAGTATTTGTACTCTACTTTCATTTGAATATTCCAATGTTAATTCTACGTTAACATTACGTTTATAAAACTGCGCTAATGTCGCGCTATATTAAGCCTGCGTTAAACTTTCTGTAGTAGACAGGTTGTTATTATTATTATTATAATATTTGTTCATAGTTTAAGGTTTATATACTTTTTAATCGAATGTCAAGGGCTGTTGGTCCTAGTAAAAAAATATCATATGCAAAAGATTAGTACAATTATTGTTTCCGTATTTATAGTTTCATTTTCATCATTTTCACAGCAAATAGTAGACGGAAAATTCGGTAAAGGAATTAATATCATTACTGCAGACTCCAGTTTTAGTATGAATTTCTCAGCCCGATTTCAATCATTATACATGGTAGATGGAATAATTAATAACGATAATCAAATCTCTGACGGCACCAGTCAGTTTCTTATTAGAAGATCAAGACTAAAGTTTGGCGGACATGCTTACTCGCCTAAGGTGAAGTATAAAATTGAGCTCGGATTATCGAACAGAGATATTAGTGGTGCAATCTCAGAGACGAAAGATGCTGATAGAATCATCCTAGACGCTGTCCTTAAATACAATTTTTATAAAGGTTTTAGTGTCTGGGGAGGACAAACGAAACTCCCAGGAAATAGGGAAAGGGTGATTTCATCCGGTAATCTTCAATTTGTAGATAGAAGCCTATTGAATTCTAAATATACGCTAGATCGCGATATGGGTATTCAACTTCGTCATAAGCATAAAATCGGGAAAATGGTCTTGAGAGAGGCGTTCTCACTATCACAGGGAGAAGGTAGAAATGTTACTGTTCTTAATATTGGAGGATTAGATTACACCTCAAGATTAGAAATACTTCCTTTTGGTACGTTTGCCAGTAAAGGTGATTATGTAGGTTCTGATACGAAAAGAGAAACTTCCCCCAAGCTTTCTGTTGGAGTTACTTACGATTTTCATGATAGAGCGGCAAGACAGAGAGGTCAGCAAGGAAGTTTTATCGAAGGGACTAATGGTGAATACGTGACATCATCTTTAGAAACTGTTTTTATAGACCTTATGTTCAAGTACAAAGGGATTTCTGTAATGGCCGAATATGCAGATAAAAAAGGAGATAACTCTCAAGCATTAGATAATGAAGGAATATCTCAAGGGTATTTCTATACTGGAAAAGGTTTAAATCTGCAGGCAGGTTATTTATTCAAGTCTAACTGGGAGTTAGCTGGTAGGTATACAAACATTCAACCAGAGGCTACTACAGGAAAGACTAAAATTGACCAATACACCTTCGGTACATCTAAGTACATAGTAGGACATAAGTTAAAAGTACAATCTGATCTTTCTTATACCAAAGAAGAAGGTAAAGAGGATAAGGTAATGATGAGATTACAGTTCGATATCCATTTTTAATTAGCGCGACAACTCCAATTTGGAATCACTTTTAACGCTGTAAATTCAGCTAATGTGTATTAAATTTGTAGCATGAATACTATTCACTCGGAAGTACAGGATTATTACGGAACAGAATTACAAGTTTCTGAAGATTTGAAAACGAATGCCTGTTGCACTTTAACTAAGCCACCTAAACACATTTTAGAAGCACTAAATTTAGTAGCCGATGAAGTTCAGGCCAAGTATTATGGTTGTGGGCTAACATTGCCTTCTGCTGTTCATGGACTTAGAATTCTGGATTTGGGCTCTGGTAGTGGAAGAGACTGTTATATAGCAGCTAAATTAGTAGGAGAAACAGGCTCCATTATAGGCGTGGATATGACAGACGAACAGTTAGCTGTAGCCAACAATCATATAGAATATCACAGAGAAAAATTCGGGTATAAAGAATCCAATGTCGAATTTATAAAAGGAAATATCGAGGAACTAGATGCGCTTGGTTTTGAAAATGAGTCATTCGATATAATCATTTCGAACTGTGTTATTAACCTGGCCACTGATAAGCAGAAAGTTCTAAATGATGCTTTTGCTCTTCTTAAGCCAGGAGGAGAAATGTACTTCTCCGATGTTTACAGTGATAGAAGGGTTCCTAAAACATTACAAGACAACAGGGTCTTATGGGGAGAGTGTCTTAGTGGAGCTCTTTACTGGAATGACTTTTTAAATACAGCTAAGAGCGCAGGATTCACTGACCCTAGAGCCACAGAAAATAAGCCTGTTACAGTAGAAAACGAAGAGCTAGAAATCCTTCTTGGAGATATCAAGTTCTACTCCGTGACTTATCGTCTTATGAAAATTGATGGACTGGAAAGTGACTGTGAAGATTACGGTCAAGCAGTTAATTATAAAGGAGGTATTCCTGAAGAAGAAAATGCATTTCTATTAGATGACCATCATTATTTCCCTAGGGGAAAAGTAATTTCGGTATGTGGAAATACCTATAAAATGCTTTTCGACACGAGGTTTAAAGAGTACTTCGATTTTTATGGTACTTGGGATGTTCACTACGGTATTTTTGAAGGCTGTGGTGGAAGTATGCCATTTAGCGTTTCAGCAGATTCTTCAGCAGAATCTTGTTGTTAAGCCCCTCCATTTTTAGGTCTCAAAAAAGTAGCTAAAATTCAACGACAGGTCACTTTAATTATTCATTTTGGGGTTTGTCGTGAAGTTTCTGTTGTACTTCACTCCTATTCAAAAACGCTCATAGATTGGATGATAAGCGCATACTATCATAGATGTAAATGGAACCCGTTTAGATACAGCTTCTTCTCAATTGGAAGCTGTTACGTGTGAATCGAATATATATTCCATTCCCTCTTGAAAATGAGTTTGTCTATTATAATCAATCCTAAGTTGAGTGGTTTCCATTTTTATAGAACTCCATCTCTTTAAAGCCCTTATTGAAACTTGAATACCTCCCTGCTCCTGAATTCTGAGATGGGATTTTTAAAACCATGACTATTAAGAGTATATCGGCGACGACATCTAAACTTGAATTATGAAAATATGTTTTTTCTCCCGCGCTCGAGTCTTTTTTCTAAATAAGCTATGAGTATAGTGTTGCGTGAACTCAAGCCCAATGGCAGGCGTTGATTTATTTTAATACTGAATTTATCTGAGCTTCTCGCTTTTCTCACTTAGTGGAAAGTGGCCTGCCCAAGTTCGCTCTAATCTTATTCTTCAGTTTTGACTTAAACTTTTTTAGCTTATTGGTGTTTTGTTAGCATCTCGGTTTCACTACTTATAAATTATCATTAACATTTATTTTTCTTTGCAACGCGGAAAAAATCCTACTAATGAAAGTATGTATAGCCGAAAAACCAAGTGTAGCAAGAGAAATAGCTAATGTACTGGGTGCTGATAAAAAGCACAGCGGCTACTTCGAGGGGAATGGTTATGCGGTTACATACACGTTTGGACACCTCTGTGCGCTTATGGAACCAAAGGATTATAAGTCTTACTGGAAAAGTTGGGATTTAAATGACCTGCCTATGCTGCCTGAAAAATTCATGACCAAAGTGGTTGATAACGATGGTGTTCAAAAGCAGTTCGATGTTATAAAATCATTACTTGACAAAGCCGATTTAGTTATCAATTGTGGGGATGCTGGTCAAGAGGGAGAACTTATACAACGCTGGGTTATTAACCAAGCCGAGTACAAAGGTGAAGTTCAGCGGTTATGGATTTCTTCGCTAACTAACGAAGCTATTAGAGAGGGATTCCAAAACTTAAAGCCTGCTGAGGATTATGAAAATCTATTTTACGCAGGGTTTTCTAGAGCTATAGGTGATTGGATTCTAGGAATTAATGCCACCAGACTTTACACGCTAAAACATGGTGGGTACAAGCAGATGCTTTCTGTAGGAAGAGTTCAGACCCCTACACTAGCCATGGTGGTGAATAGGCATAAAGAGATTATCAACTTTAAGCCCGTACCATACTGGGAGCTTCAAACGACGTACAAAGAGATTAATTTCAACTGTGAAGAAGGAAGGTTTACTACTGAAGAAGAGGGGAAAACTTTTGCTGATAAGGTAAAGGAAAGTGAGTTTGAAATAGTTTCTGTGACTAAAAAGAAGGGCAGGGAATATGCACCTAGATTGTTTGATTTAACGGGACTTCAGGTTTACTGTAATAATAAGTTCAGCATGACTGCTGACGATACGCTAAAGACCGCTCAGAAGCTTTATGAAATGAAGGTGGTTACGTATCCTAGAGTTGATACGACCTATCTTTCTGAGGATATTCACCCTAAGGTGAAAGGAACTTTAGAGAAGCTTTCTGATTATGCTGAAATAACTACTCCTGTGCTGGCTAAGCCTATTAAAAAAAGTAAAAAAGTTTTTGATAACAACAAGGTTACTGATCACCACGCCATTATTCCTACAGGAGATACAGGTTATTTAAATGCTCATCAGCAGCAGGTTTATGATATTATAACTCGGAGGTTTATAGCTGTGTTTTATGATGACTGTGAGGTAGGGAATACTTCGGTAATAGGAAGTGCAGCTGATGTGAGTTTTAAAACCACAGGAAAGGTTATTATTAAAAAAGGCTGGCGAAAGGTTTTCGAATGGGGCGTGCAAAAAGAGAAAAAAGAAGACGGAATTCTTCCAGATTTTAAGAAAGGCGAAACTGGACCTCACGAGCCTTCTTTTACGCAGAAAGAAACTAAAGCTCCTAAGTGTTTTTCAGAGGCCACACTTTTAAGAGCCATGGAGACTGCTGGAAAGCAAGTGGATGATGAAGAAATGAGAGAGCTCATGAAGGAAAACGGTATAGGAAGACCGTCTACCAGAGCTAACATCATAGAAACGCTCTTTAGAAGACAATATATAATTAGACGGAAAAAGCAGGTTCACCCTACTCCTAATGGTGTCCAGCTGATAGACACCATTAAAAACAAACTCCTGACATCTGCAGAGCTTACTGGTACCTGGGAGAAGCAGCTGAGAGAAATAGAACAGGGAAAATACAACGCTGGCTCTTTTATCAAGCACATGAAGCAGATGGTAGACCAATTGGTTTATGAGGTAAGAATAGAACAGAATATTCCTAAAATTTCTGCTGTAACTGAAGTGACTGCTAAACCTGCTGGTAAA
>DDEI01000072.1 GCA_002336675.1 Flavobacteriales bacterium UBA1958
TGGCCACTGCAGAAAATAACACCTGCAACCAGGCATTAGCTAAAGCTAAAGAATCTTATTTAAAAGCTAAAAAACTTGATATTAAAGGGTTTAAAGAAGATGAAATAAGTTTTGGATTAAATGCCGTAGCAACGCTGGCGTACAACAGCGGACTGCAGGCATATAACAATAAGTCCTATGATGAGGCATCTGAAAACTTTGAATTATCAGCCACTACTTTAGCCGATGCAGGTAAAAAGGATTCTTTATTTATGTACTCCCTATTTAATGCAGCATTGAGTTATGAAAGTGCTGAGAATTTAGATAAAGCCCTAGAGATGTATGAAGGTTGCGCAGAAACTGGTTATGAAGCCAAGCAATGCTATTACAGAATAATAGGAGCGTACCAAAAGGCAGACAGCTTAGAAGCGAGTCTGACGTATATCAAAAAAGGCAAAGAGATGTTTCCTCAGGAGCCAGAATTCCTTATTCAAGAAACGAATTACTACCTAAGAGCAAAAGAATTTGAAAAAGCGGAAGAAAATTTGAAAATGGCTATTGAAAATGATCCAACGAACGCAATGCTTCATTTTGTATTAGGAACTGCCATGGATCAGTTAGGGAATGACACTGGAGCCGTTGAAGCCTATAAACAAGCAATCCTTATTGATACAGGTTATCTGGATGCCTATCATAATTTAGGAGCCAGTTATGTGAACAGTTCAGTTTTTCTTAAGGAAAAGATAAATGAGTTAGACTTCAGAAGTGATAAAGCGGAGATTGAAAGTCTAGAAAAAGAGTCTGAAGAAGCATTAGCTGCAGCTCTTCCTTTCCTAGAGAAAGCTTTAGAGTTGGAACCAGGGAATGTTCAAGTGATGAACTCACTTAAAAGTATCTACTTCGCCTTCGAAAGAATGGACGATTACAATGCAATGAAGACAAGAATTGATAGTTTGAAATAAGATAATTAAAATATACTTGAGTTAAAGCCCCTTCTAAAGGGGCTTTATTGTTTTGAAATAAAAAAGACTTGTACTGCAAAAGAGAAATTTTAATACTCTTGAGGGCTAATACCTATTAGAAAGGATAATGCGCCGAAGACAACTTTCATGAATTCTCCATGGGTTATTTCCATGAAATAAATTATGCTGATACTTTTTCACATTCAAGGGCGCTATAATTAAATTCTTCATAACTGTTTATAGCTGGCTAATAAATTTAATGTCAGACGTGAGTACATTGTCTGCTAATGTGCGTTTATGTTTTAAACGATAGACTATAGTTCTAGAAAAATAATCATTGATAATAATCTACAGGAATGTTAGTTAAAATTGATAATACCTAAGCTGAATAACGACTACTTTTGTTTGAAATAAAAAAAAGAAACTAATGTCAATAGTAGGAAAAAAATTTCCAAGCCTGGAAGTATCTGCCATGAATGAAATGGGAGATACAATCAAAGTAAACGTTTTTGAAGAAGCTAAGAATAACGGAAAGAAAGTGTTGCTTTTCTGGTATCCAAAGGATTTTACGTTCGTTTGTCCTACTGAGCTTCATGCTTTTCAAGCGGCTTTGGGTGAGTTCGAGAAAAGAAACACTATGGTAATAGGCGCTTCATGTGATACTCCAGAAGTTCATTTCGCGTGGTTAAACACACCGAAAGACCAAGGAGGAATAGAGGGTGTAACGTATACTATTTTAGCTGATACGAATAGAAACCTATCTTCTATATTAGAGATTTTAGATATACAAGATGTGCTTTATGATGAGGATTTAGATGCTGAAATTGTAGTTGGAGATAGCGTTACTTACAGAGCTACTTATTTACTGGATGAAGATGGTGTAGTATTTCATGAGGGGGTAAATCACATGCCAGTTGGGAGAAATGTAAATGAGTTTTTAAGACTTATAGATGCCTTTACGCACGTTCAAAAAAATGGAGAAGTATGTCCAGCTAACTGGGAAGAAGGAAAGACGGCTATGTCTGCAGATAGAAAGGGAACAGCAGAGTATCTCTCTAAGCACTAAAATAGATTAAAACGCATGTTTACAGAGTTAACAGAAGACACCTTAGAGTCTATAGTAAAATCAAATGATACCGTCCTCGTGCAGTATTCAGCAGGCTGGTGTGGAAACTGTAGAATTATGAAGCCTAAGTTTAAAAGAATGGCTGCAGAGCATGAAACTGCTGAATTCGTGATGGTAGATGCAGAAAAACTTCCTGAAAGCAGAAAGATGGCTAATGTGGACAACTTGCCCACCTTCGCAGCGTTCAAAAATGGTAAGTTGGTAAAGCAGATTCAAACTAATAAAGCAGAGGTCTTAAAAGAATTCGTAGATGAGGTTACCCGTAATTAAACACTTGAATACGTTTATTCAAGAAAATGACCAGGACTATGTGCTAGAGGCCATAGAAACTTTAGAGTATTTAACCGAGTCATCTGCTATAAAAGATGATGAGTTAGATGTCATAGGAGAGCTGTTGTCTAATATGTATGGTGCTCTGGAAGTAAACACAGCCATAAAGGATGGTAAACCAGAGAAGGAAGCCATGAATGAATTCATGCAGCGGGTAATTGGTTCCATTAATAGATAGGTTCCAACAGAAAACTAGTCGAAAAGCGTATCTGGATTTATCTAGATGCGTTTTTTTTGGTTGAAATGAAATTACTATTCGTTTAAAATCCGAAACATTCCAGTTTATGAAACGGCTTAAATTTGCCGTAATAATTAAGAGCAATTGTCAAACCAAAAAAACGCCATCATTATAGGTTCTGGAATAGCCGGATTAGCTGCGTCCTTGAGGCTTCGGGCTAAAGGATATGAGGTGCAGGTTTTCGAGGCCAATGCTTACCCAGGAGGGAAAATTCACAATCTAGAGTCTGCCGGATATCGTTTTGACACTGGCCCATCTCTATTTACTATGCCACATTTTGTGGATGAATTGTTTGAATTGTTTAATGACATTCCTGGGGACTATTTTAGGTACAAAAAGAAGGAGACTATTTGTAATTATTTCTGGGAAGATGGCACTAGATTTAAAGTAAGTGCAGATAAGCCTACCTTCCTGAAAGAAGCTGTAGAAACTTTTGATGTAGAGGAAATAGCGTTGCAAAATTACCTGACCAATAGTCAGGAAAAATACGAGGCTACAGCTCACATATTTCTCGAAAAGTCTCTTCATAAATTAAGGAGTTATTTAAGTATGGCTACTCTTAAATCTCTAATCAAGTCAGCTGGTCTTGGAATAAATAAGACTCTGCACCAAGAAAACACCATTCATTTCAAGGACGAAAAACTAGTACAGCTTTTTGATAGATACGCTACTTACAATGGCTCTACACCCTACCAAACACCGGGAATAATGAGCATGATTCCACATCTAGAAATGCACTATGGAACTTTTCTGCCAGAGGGAGGAATGAAATCTATTAGTCAGAGTCTTTATGATTACGCGGTAATGAAAGGTGTGGAATTTAACTTCAATGAGCCTGTACAAAAAATAAAACACAAGAACGGTAAGGCACAAGGGGTTATTACAGACAAAGGAGTTTATGAGTCTGACACTATAGTTTCTAATGCCGATGTGTTTACTAGTTATCAAAACCTACTGAAAGATGTTGTGCAACCTATTAAAATACTGGAACAAGAAAGATCTAGTTCAGCTCTAATTTTTTACTGGGGAGTAAACAGAATTTTTCCAGAGTTGGATTTACACAACATCTTTTTTTCAGAGAGTTATAAAGAGGAGTTTAGGCATTTATTTGAGACGAAAGACTTTATAGACGACCCTACGGTTTATATCAATATTACTTCCAAGTCAGAAACCTCAGACGCTCCAAAAGGAGGAGAAAACTGGTTTGTGATGATAAATGCTCCTGGGAATTTCGGGCAAGATTGGGATGTTTTGATTGAAAAAGCTAGAATTGATATACAGCAAAAAATCAATCGAGTACTGGGAATAAATATTGCCACACATATAGAGACCGAAGAAATTCTAGACCCGAGAACAATAGAATCTAAGACAAGTTCTCATAGAGGTTCATTATACGGGGCGAGCAGCAATTCTAAATTTGCCGCTTTTCTGCGTCATCCAAACTTTACGAGTAAGTTAAAAGGGCTTTACTTCTGCGGAGGGAGTGTCCACCCAGGAGGAGGTATCCCATTATGCTTACTTTCGGCCAAAATAGTTTCAGACCTCATTAAGGAATAAATATGTTAAAGCAGCTATCAGAAAATAAAGGAGTAATGTATTTGGGCATTTTTATGGTATGGCTTTTTAACGTTTCCGGAATTATAGGGGTTAGTTTAGGTTACGCTGATTGGTTCCTCCCTAAGACCATAGTAAATCTTTTGGTTGTGCTATTTTTTCTTGTCATCTGCTATCCAATTTTATCAGTAAAGAGCCTTAAAGTAGCTGCATTTGTATTCATGACTGGAATGGTCGTAGAATGGATAGGCGTGCATAACAATTGGCTGTTCGGTTCATACTATTACGGAAATAATTTGGGATCAAAGATATATGGCGTACCGCTTGTTATAGGTATCAATTGGCTAACGCTTACTTTTATTACATCAGGTATGGTAATGAAAAGACTTGGCAACAAGTGGCTTGAGATATCCACATCTAGTGCATTAATGGTGTTTTTAGATTTCTTTATAGAAGTCTCAGCTCCTCCGTTTGATTATTGGATTTGGCCAAACGGAGATGCTCCTTTGAGAAATTTTATTGCTTGGTTCTGCATTGCTTTTGTACTGCATTATGTGGTTCAAAAAGCAAATATTAAATGGAATTCTGTCTTCGCATGGCAAGTGTATTTTGCTCAGTTAGTGTTTTTCATGTATTTCTATTTCTTTCCTTTATTCTAAACATTTTATATGCCGCAACTTTCTCCATCTTTAGCGCTATCTGATTGTTCTGTTTGTGGGAGTAAGAATATTTCAAGCTTCGAGAATACTACTTCTATGATGCATGATGGGAGCGGAGTATATAATTTTGATCAATGCGGTGACTGTGATCTAGTATTTTTAAACCCCAGAGTTCCATTGACTGAATTAGGGGATTATTACACCCAATATTATCTTCCTTACAGAGGTTCTGAAGCATGGGGGAAGTATGCGCACTTTGTAGAAAAAGACCAACGAGATACAGATAAAAAAAGGGCAGAGGTATTGGCCAAACATTGCTCGGCAGATGCTCAGTCTATCCTACTGGATTTGGGATGTGGTAAACCCACATTTCTCCAGTTGTGCCAAGAAAAGTTCCAATGCAAAGCCCATGGTATAGATTTCTCTGATGAAGGCTGGATTGGCTCAGCTGCAAGTTATGAGAAGCTAGATCTGTCAGTAGGCGATGTACATTCGATTTCAGGAGATTTACAGCCAGATATTATTTCTATGTGGCACTACCTAGAGCATGACTACAACCCTAAAGAAACCCTTGAAAAGCTAGCTAATCAAGCCAAAAAATCTAGCCATTTAGTCATAGAAATCCCTAATTTTAGTTCAAAAAGCAGAAAGAAATACGGAAAAGATTGGGCAGGTTACCACACTCCTAGGCATACCTATTTATTCTCGCCTAGCAACATCGAGATACTACTGAAAGAAACTGGATGGAAGATTACACATCTAGATGAAAACGGAACGCTAGATCCTTACAACTTATACTGGATGAGTGAAATGGAGCGTAAAAACATCAATTGGGAGAAAAATATGGAATCAGAATTTTGGGGATACGTAAGAGGAATGGTTGAATTTAATATAAAGCGATTTTTTGGAACGAATAGTAGTCATGGAGTTATGACTATTGTAGCGGAGAAAGGGTGATACGCTTATCAGCAGCAAAAGCTACACATATTTTAATCTCAAATCAATTCAATCCCTTCCCAGTCCCCAACTAGTTTATAAGGCTGGAAACGAGCAAATAATTCCTCGGAGTACCAATCCAATTCACGAGTAAGCTTGATTGCTTGCTTGTGCTCTTTACTGTTGTATGCAAATTTTCTGACATCTTCCATGGAGTTCCATAGGCTGAAAGTTGCCATTTGTTTGATAGGGATTTCTCCTATTCCTTTGGTATAAATTAACCCTTCAGCGTTTTTAATTGGTCGTTGTGAGGTGGGCACGTAATTCCAGAATTTCAATAAATTCTTGTTCTTTATGGTGGCTCTAGTAATCACGGCCATTTTATCATTGAACTCATCCAGTTCAGAAGAAACTTCGAATGGTTCAGTTCCACTCCATTTTCCATGCGACTTTCTGCTGCGCATAAAAAGTGTGGCTTGCTGAGAAGTGTGGTTTTTATAATTCTGAATCAGTGGCGAACTATCAAGAAATTTTAACGCTTGCTTTTCATTTTCCCAAACCTGCAGTAAACAGTACATTCCCCAGTCTGGAATTGGACTAAACCCTAGTCCTTTTCCGCTGCCCATTAGCTTGTAAAAGCTCAAGCCTTCTATGCCTTCTAATTGTTTATGAGCAAACTGCATCATACCAAAAGCCCAGATTTTATTTCTAAATCCTTGGTAGTTACATAAGGTAAGCGTGGTAATTTGACTTGACATACCGCTAAATTAGTGAGCGAGGAGCAAAGAATCGTCTCTTCTTTGAAAAAGTGATTCAGGCGAAATACTTCTTGTTCTTGACTGTTTTATACATTTACTAGCTTGGAAGCCATAATCTCTTCACATACAGCATCCCAAAGCTTTATTCTGGCCTGTAAAGATTCCTTAGCCACCACGATTACATCTTTCCATTTCTGTTCATCAGAACCGCATAGCTCATCTATCATTTTTAATGAAAGTGGCCCGTGTTCGTCTCCGTCTAACTCTATGTGTCTTTCTAAGTAATAATTAAACTTGGTAAACTGGCTGTTTTCAGGGTCTGCTTGTTTTAGAATTTCTACAAACATGTCTGGAATAATGTCTTCTCTACCAAAAGTAAATGCAGCTGCCACGATGTGGGGTTTTCCCGTTTCGATCACCTCAAAAGTATACCGCGTAAAGTCTAGAACAGCATCTATATCCGAGATACTAGCAAGAGCACTGTGAATTTCCGTTCCTGAGTTGATTTCAGAAACAAAGAGATCTATTTTAGAAGTGTCTGAACCTATTTCATGCATGGCATCTAGGTACATTTCGAAATGGCTTTTAGGCTCGCCTATCTCATTGATATCCGTTTCTTCTCCATGGACTATTTCGTTTATAAATCGAGCTGTCACTGAATTACTCACAGGCATCCAGGGCACGGTGGTACAGGTTAAATCACTTTGCAACGCTTTTAACAAAGACATGAAATCCCAAACAGCAAAAACATGACCAGACATGAATGTTTTCACATCTTCTATTCCATTTAGATGAGTGTATATTTTATGGTTCTGCAGCGATGTTCTTAGCGGCTTTAGCTCTGAAGTAATTTTTTCTATCTTCGTCATTCAGGGATTAAATTTAAGGCTTTAGTTGAATGTATTAGTCATAATTTAGTCAAGAAACGTTCACCATTTTCAATATGAGTATTTCTCTTTTCATCAGACATTTTATCAAAGGTTCTAACCAGCATTCCTAGACGGGGGTTTTTTAGAAAAAAGTCTCTATGAACATGCATAAAGCGCCAGAATAATCCATCCCATATTTTCTGCCAATCTCCTTTCTTGTAATCACTCATTTTCATCAAGTAATTGCTGCCACTGATATAGGGTTTGCTAGCCATTAGTCCTCCATCTGCAAACTGGCTCATACCATACACATTGGTCACCATGACCCAGTCATAAGAATCTATGTACATCTCCATAAACCATCGGTACACTTCATCTGGGTGGAATTCGCACAACACCATAAAGTTACCTAACACCATTAACCGCTCTATGTGGTGGTTGTAACCCGTCTTTAAAAGCATTTTAATCGTATCATCTACAGGCGGAATTCCAGTGGTGCCATCATAGAAGGAAGCAGGAATTTTTCGCTCGAATCCCCAGAAATTAGTGGTTCTTTCCTTAGAACCTACAGCTTCATATACACCTCTTATAAATTCCCTCCAGCCCATTATCTGTCTGATAAAACCTTCTAAAGAGTTTAAGGGAACACCATTCTCTTTTCCGAATTTTAAGGCTTCATCTAAAACGAACTGAGGAGTAAGTAACCCTGTGTTCATCATTGGGGTGAGCACGCTGTGGTTCAGTATATTTTCTCCTTTGACTATAGCGTCTTCATACACGCCAAACTCATGGAACCTGTTCTCAAAAAACTGTTGAAGCCAAGCTTTAGAGCCGTTGAAATCAGTAGGGTAAAGTGGGAGAGGAGATAGCTCGCCTATATTCCCCTTAAAATGAGTTTCTACATAGGTCTTAGCTTCTGTGTAAAAGCTGTTTTGGTCTGGAAAGTGAATAGGAGGTGGTGTTTTCTTGGCAGGATATTTTTTTCTATTGTCCACATCATACGTCCATTTTCCACCCTCTGGCAGACCATCACCAGAGACAAGAATGTTTCTCTTTTTCCGTTCCTCTGTATAGAATTTAGTTTGATAAAATTTCTTTTTGGTAGGCTTAAAAAAGTCGGCATTCTCGTCTTTTTTATTTAGAAATAGCGGACTATCATGCATTTGGAGTTTTAATCCTGCGGCTTCACACTTATCTTTTAGCCTCCTGTTTAGGTAGTTGTCCGTGGGGTCTATAGCATTGACAGTTTTTATTCCTTCGCGTTGCAATACTTTAATTAGCTCCCTTACATCAGAAACCTCTTCACCGCTTTCTACATAACGAACCTTCTTTCCAAGAGACGAGAGATACTCCTCATAAAACTTCATACTTGCCCTATGGAAAGCAATTTTTTGTTTGTGAAAATTTACTTTTTTGAAGAATAGGTGTTCTTCCACTAAAACGAATTCTCCCTCATACTTAAGCAGCGGACAGTCTTCGAATAGTTGGTGAGGGAATATGAGGTTGATATTATGCACTTCAGTCAATTTAGACAACAAAGATGCTGTTATAAATTCACGTTTAAGTTTCAGAACCCATACCGTTTTTATTCCTCCTGCACCGCTCACTACAATGCTTCACATCTTCCCAAACCTTGGCCCATTTCTTACGCCATGTAAATGGAAGTCCGCACGTGGCGCAGTTCTTCTGAGGTAGGTGCTGTTTTTTCATTTGGATTTAAACATAATTTCAGGCAAAGGTGTGTAGACGTCGTCTCTTTTTATTTTAGTGGATTGGTAAATGTTTTATTATCAGCCATATGCTAAACTCGCATGTCATTAGAATTTTATTTTGACCTAAGTTATGGAATCCGGAACCTGATTATCTCTTACAAACGGAAACTGACCAATTTTTCTCAGATCATAGTAAGTATTCAATCCACTAATACCTGCCACTTCTCCTTCGTCTAGGTTTATATACCCATTTTCTGCTACGAGATTGTCAGGAATAATAAGGTGTTCTATGCGGCCTATAATCATAGTGGTTCCGTTTAGTTTAATCGGCACTTGGTCTTGAAGTTTCATGCCAAGCTTGATAGGGCTCTCTTTCACGAATGGAGGTTTGAATCCATCGATGTATTCTGGTTGGATATTGCAGCGCTCAAACTCACTTTCATCTCTGCTAAATTTACCTGAAGTGTAGTGTGCGTTTTCTACAAGCTTAGTAGGCACTGAGTTAATGGTGTACACTTCGTTTTCTAGGATGTTTTCATAGGTATGACGAGGAACATCTCCTACCGGACGCATAATAAAACCTAAATAAGCGGGGTTACTTCCTAGGTGAATAACAGAACTGAAAATAGCCAAGTTGGTTTGTCCAGAGTTAGAAATACTGCCTATCAGGTTAGCAGGTTTTATTCCTGTTATAGAATTTATTAGATTGAGTCTAAAGACCTTGCTGGCGTTTTCTAAGTCGACTTTAGTTAGGTTCATGACTTTTTTTTCTTAAATGAATCTCTAGTGTGCGTGGTAATAATTCTGGCTTTTTCAGCTACTACTTGCTTATCTTTTTTCTGACCCCAGATTTTAGTTCTTGCCTCTTTAGCACTGCTTTGCAAATCTACTATAGGGTAGGGATAGGAAAAATCTTCCATTCCATCTATGGTCTTATCCATCTCAGTCATCAACCAGGGTTCATGAATAAATTGGACAGGAACGTTTTTTAATTCGGGGACCCATTTTTTAATGAATACACCTTCAGGGTCGTGATCTTGACTCTGTTTTACAGGGTTATACATCCTTATGGTATTGATGCCTGTGGTACCTGCTTGCATTTGAAACTGAGGGTAATGAATACCTGGTTCAAAATCTAAAAACTGCTTGGCTAAGTGATAAACACCTCTCCGCCAGTCCTGGTCAAAGTGAAAGCACAGCATAGAAACCAACATAGCGCGCATTCTGAAGTTTATCCAGCCTGTTTTAGTCACCGCTCTCATGCAAGCGTCTACTAGGGGGTATCCTGTTTTCCCTTCCTTCCATGCGGTTAACTTAAAGTCATCATTTTCATGCGCTAATGTTTCATATCCGCTATTTACACAGTGCGTTTCATACCTGCATTCTACTTCGAATTTCTGGATAAAGTGACAGTGCCATTTCAGGCGAGTCATAAATGCATTAAAAGCCACTTTATTCTTCTCTCGGTTCGGATGTTGACCAGCAAATTGATAAGCTTGTTTTATGCTAATATTTCCCCAAGCCAGGTAAGCTGAAATCCTTCCGCAGCTCAATCTGCTCTCCGTAGGCTTAGAAATATGACGTTGATAATTGAATCCTCTGCCGGCTGCAAAAGAACGCAAATACTTCCATGCCGCTTTTTCGCCAGGAGGCTGGTAATAGGAGGAATAGTCATTTAGCTTCGTTCTTAAAGACAGCGGAAGCGGGAAGGGATTAACGAAAGCCAGAGGTTGTCTCCGAGCGTATGAATTCGTTATGGCTGGTGAATGAATTGATTCATTCCACTTTTTATCCCAACCCACTCTGTTTGTGATACCTCTAATAACAGCAGCTTTTTTAAACTGTATCCAGTTGATACCCTTTTTATCAAATAAGGCTGCAGCTTCTCTATCTCTATTCCAAGTTTCCAAAACACCGCTTTCTTGGTAGGAAAGAACATTCTGAATATCGTAATTATCTGTGAGGTAATGGAAGACTTCAGTAGCTTCAGCCCATAAAGTATGAACCTGAATCATTGTGCTTTTCATCACAGTGTTCATTTCTTCACCAGAATGGTAAATAAATTGAAGGTGCCGTAAAGAAGTGTCAGATCTCTTCATCAACGATGGCTCAAACAAGGAGATGACCAGGTAAGGGAATTTACTTCCCTCGGCTGTGCTGAAAGACTCGTGGTCTTGCGTTCTGAAATCACGTTTTAACCAAACGATATTTATTTTTTCTAGACTAATACCTAAATTGTTTTTTTGCCTTTTTCCAAAAGCCGAAGAAAGATGAGTGAAAACCTTTTATGTCAAACATCCAATCTCTGGAATGTTCTATTCCTCGATAGTGGGAGTTCAAAGGGTGTTCTTTGAAGTGTATATCTTTAAGTTGATATTCGTCTACAAATTTACTGAATTCCCCCACATAAACTTGAAGGCCAGCTATGTTTTTCCCTAAGTTTAACATGAACGCCACTGACTTCTCAGAAATGGGATATTCTTCAAAAATAGAGGGTTCCAAAAGTAGAACTCTATTGGCCTTTCTTTCAGAATCCCATTTAGGATCTAGATTATACCAGTTATAAATGTAGGTGGGAATTTCAGCTAAAACACTGACGGCTGTTTTCTCAGGTAATGGCGTTATGAGCGAGAGTAGCTTTGTTTCTATTAACTCGTCTGGGGTTTTATAATCTAGGTCAGTTGGAGAGGCAGACTTTGGCGGATTTTCTTCATAATTGGGGTATTTGAACACAGAATAATCTACATCCAAAAAAGTACCCTGCTGTGAAGTATGACAGTACCTGTTGATGTTCTCTTGGTTGGCCACGTATTTCTTATTGGCGTTGGCTCCAGCTACCCATTGCCAACTTAAAGCGTTACTTGCCCAGTCAGCATCCAATAAGTTAAAGTACATCCATCTAGCTGGATTTAACCAATGACTATATGCCATATTACAAACCATGGCAGCTGTATACATACGTACATGGTTATGCATGTACCCAGTAGCATAAAGTTCTTGAATACCTTGGTCTATTCCGTCTATTCCTGTATGAGCATTTAGCACCGCAGCAGGAACTCCTGTGTTAGAAACAGGAGTTTGAGTTCTTTTTAGATCTGAGTTGATCTCTCTTCCTTTGGCTATCCAGTTCTGCTGCCAGTGATCTCTCCATGCTAGCTCTTGGGTAAATTTCTCCATTTTGCCTGGCTCGAAACCACGCTCTAAAGTTCTTTCTAGAACTTGCTTGGTAGAAATCACACCTCTGCTTATATAAGGAGAGAGTCTGGTGACAGCTCCATCTATATAATTTCTGCTTTTAGCGTATGAAGAAGGGTCTATCTTATCGATAAGAGAAACAATCTCATCGTAGTCAGTGGTAAAATTCATCTTTTAGAAATACGATTGCCAGAAATATGCCGCTGTCTGGAACACTTGAATCGGTTTATGCCATCTACTCTTTTCATTTCATGTTTTTGGCTAACACCTGAGTTCACGCGCTTTCTCCAGCGGTTAAAGCTTCCTCTTTTCAGCTCAGAGCGCATGATTTTAATGACTTCACCCTCACAGAATCCAAACTGAAACTCTATGGCTGAGAATGTAGTGCGGTCTTCCCATGCCATTTCGATGATTCGGTCCAGTTCACGTTCTGTTAAATTTACTTTTAATTTTGATGCTTCCATGTGTGATGCAAAGTTAGACTAGCTTACCGAGAGGAGTTCACGGTTCTATATTGGAGGGCTTTTAATCCATAGTTTTGCCCCATAAAAATGTGACTATGCCATTCGAAGAAAACTTATTGAATATCAGCTTATTAGATTTAGAGTCTCCAGACGAAGAATTCGAGAGCTGTACGTTTACACAATGTGATTTTTCTGAGGCTGAGCTATCGAAGTTAAAGTTTATAGATTGTGAGTTCATAGAATGCAACTTAAGTAATGCCACGCTAGGCAATACGGCTCTGCAGAATGTGAGCTTTATTGGTTGTAAGCTTTTAGGAGTGCACTTCGAACACGCTAACCCATTTGGAATTCAGTTGAGTTTTTCAGAGAGTCTTTTAGACCACTCTTCTTTTTATCAGATGAAACTCCCTGGCGTGAAATTCAATTCATGTAGGCTTCATTTTGTGGATTTCACAGAAGCACTTTTGAAAAATGCCACATTTCAAATGTGCGGTCTTACGGGTGCTATTTTCTACCAGACTAATTTAGCGAAAGCAGATTTTAGAACTTCAGAATCATATTCTATGAACCCTGAAGAAAACATAATAAAAGGCGCTAGCTTTTCTCAATCAGGTATACCAGGACTATTAGAGAAATATGGACTAAATATCGAGTAGCTCTTAGCGCAAGAGGATTGGCTTATTTAAATCTTTTAGCAGCCCATAATTCTTGAGCTTCTTTATCCATAAATGTCCAAGCTAATACTCTACCAGACTTATTTCCCTGGTTCATCTTAATCGTTTTAACTTGCGCTGGATTTACTTTGTCTAAAGCCTTTCTAATAGGATTTAAAGATTCCTTTTTAGAGACTAATGTAGTGAACCACATGATGTTTTTAGCGTATTCTACACTTTCCGTAATCATGGTGTGAATGAATTTTTTTTCACCACCAAAAGTCCACAGCTCGGTAGGTCTTCCACCAAAGTTTAAAACGGCTTTTTGGCCATCCTTACCTAATCCTAAATTTTTAGATTTTCTTCTATTTGCTTTAGAGGCTGCTAATGCAGATTCATGAAAAGGAGGATTGCAGATAACTGCATCTATCTTTTCCGATTTCTTGAGGACTCCTTTAAATATCTGAGAGGGTGTTTCTTGAAGTCTTGTGGTAACCTTTTTTTCTAATCCTTTGTTTTTCGCTATGATGGTTTCCATGTTTTGCAACGCCTCACTATCTATTTCTGAGGCTATGAAAGACCATCCATATTCTAAGGCGCCTATAAGGGGGTAGATGCAGTTAGCGCCAGACCCTATGTCCAAGCATTTTAATTTCAGTTTCTCTGCTGGTTTAAAGTCGGCAAATAAATCAGCGATATGATGAATATAGTCAGCTCTGCTAGGGATTGGTGGGCAGAGGTATCCTTCTGGAATATCCCAGTACTTTACACCGTAATGAAGCTTTAATATGGATGTATTTAATTCCTTAACTGCATTAGGGTCAGCGAAATCAACCGATTCAGTCCCGTATTTATTAGGTCTAACATGAGCTTTTAAGGCTGCATGAACCTTTATTAATTCAGTGAAATCATACTGACCTCTGTGCTTGCTTCTATGATGAAAGAAGGTTTTCTCTGCGGCTGTTCCTTTTTCTAAATTTAAGCCTTTGGTAGGTGCGTTTGTTTTTCTAATCTTAGAAATTCCAGTAAGCGGAGTTTCCTTTATTACAGGCTGAGTCGTACGTGTGATTCTTTCTTTCATGCGTGGCAAAATTAACTTACTTCTGAGCAACTTTAGGACTTATTATAGAATATGATTAACCTATAAATGTGATTAGCTGATTTAACCCGTTCGATGTCCATTAGACTTTCAAGATTTGGAATGGCCAGAATACTTTTTTAGATTTACTTTCGTTATAACCGAAATCAAAAGCAGTTGAAGTATAATTTATTATTAGTCTCGTTTTTTCTTAGCTCCTTAGGGCTATTCTGTCAAGAAGAAGATCAAAAACTTCCACCTTTCCATATGCTGCCCAAAGACGGAGAGACAAAGCAAATTTATGAACTAGAGGCTCTAGGTATTTATCAGGTCTTTAATGACAAAGGAGGTTTAGTCTTAGACAGTATAGGAGAGTTCATAGACATGACTGGTTTTGACAAAGGCGTTTACTTCATAAAGTTCGAGGGAGAAACGTTTAGATTTGAAAAGACATTAGACAAACCCAATCCAAAAAAGGCTCAGTTTCCTAAGAAATTGATTTATGACCCGGCTAAGGACTAGGAGAGGCTTGCTGTTTTATTCTCCTTCGATATTAATATACTTGGCTCCAGCATGCTGACAACTATCTAGAATTGAGCCTTTTTCTAATGAAGTTAATGGCGTGGAGAAATTATGCTTCACTGTAACATGCATTTCATAAGAACAACTAAAAAACCCTTTTTTAGGATTAAGTTCTTCTAGGACAGATTAAAAAAAAACTCTTGGAAGATGGGGAAGTGGGATATCATCAATCTCCCACACAAGTATGACTTTACTGATTGGCGCGTGATTTTTTTTTGTTTTTAAGTCTCTAACTTTAATTTGGTGAGGTTTCACTATTACGCAAATAGTTCTGGTAGTTAGGTTTTTGAAGAGGTTTATTTGACTCTTATTTAAACCTCAAAACTCCCAACAACCTCCAAAACTTTTTCTAAGTCCGAATCGACCAAAGCATCTGTCAAGAACCAAGTCTCATAGGCAGAAGGAGGAAGGTAAATCCCATTTTCTAACAGGTGGTGAAAGAACTTATTGAATGTTTCTCCTGCAGCATTTTTGGCTGAATTAAAGTCTGTTACTGGATGGTCTGAAAAGTGAACGCTCAGCATAGAGCCTACTTGATTAATCGTGTGTGGAATGGATTTGCTTTCTAGAATTTGTTGGATTTCTTTAGCTAGGTATTCTGCTCTCTTAGTCAGTTCTGTATAAATCTCCGGGTGATTTTTTAGAATGGTAAGTGTAGTAAATCCTGCAGCCATTGCTACTGGATTTCCGCTGAGCGTTCCTGCTTGGTAAACTGGCCCATCAGGCGCTAGGTGATTCATGATTTCTGCTCTACCACCAAAAGCTCCCACAGGCAATCCGCCACCTATTACTTTCCCATAAGTGACCAAGTCTGACTGCACATTATAGAGTTCTTGTACACCACCTATGGTTAACCTAAAGCCGGTCATTACTTCGTCAAATATGAGTAATATGTTATGTTGGTCACACAACGAACGCAATCCCTCTAAAAACCCTTCAGCAGGAGGTATACAACCCATATTACCAGCTACGGGCTCCACTATAAGGCAAGCCACTTTTCCAGAATTGGCTTCCATAATAGCCTTTACGCTTTCTAAATCATTGTAGCGCGCTATAAGCGTGTCGTTAGCTACGGCCTTAGGAACTCCAGGAGAATTAGGCTCTCCAAAGGTTAACGCTCCACTTCCTGCTTCTATCAGAAAACAATCTGCGTGTCCGTGGTAGCATCCCGCAAATTTTATAATCTTATCTTTTCCAGTAAAGCCTCGGGCTAACCTTACTGCGCTCATACAAGCTTCAGTTCCAGAGTTCACCATTCTAACTTTGTCTACACTCGGTATGATGCTACAGATAAGCTCTGCCATATCTACTTCCCATTCGGTAGGCGCACCGAAACTGGTAGAATCATCCGCCTGCTTCTTGATGGCTTCCAACACTTCTGGGTGTGCATGGCCAAGAATCATAGGCCCCCAAGAGTTGATGAAGTCTATATATTGTCTTCCATCTACATCATACATATAAGCACCTTTGGCAGACTTCATAAAGAGCGGATTTCCACCCACGCTTTTAAACGCCCTCACAGGAGAGTTTACTCCACCAGGAATATTTTTCTTAGCTCTATCGAAGAGCTTGATTGATTCGGTGTATATCATGAATCCTTAGTTTTTAGCTTATTATTCTTACTTAGTCGAGAGTCCAAAGTCCAAAGTCTTCATGCGTATTAAGTAGACTTTCGGCTTCTTTGACACTTTCTCTTTTGAACTCTTTTTTAATTTCTCTCCAACAACCTAATAATATCTTTAGCAAAGTAAGTCGCTATCATATCTGCTCCAGCTCTTTTTATGGAAAGGGTAGTTTCTAAAACGGTACTGTCGTAATCTAACCATCCTTTCTGGGCTGCAGCTTGTATCATGCTGTATTCTCCACTTACTTGATATGCTGCTATGGGGGTGTTAAAGTTCTGCTTTGCAATGCTTATAATATCCAAATAACTCAGCGCTGGCTTCACCATAATAATGTCAGCACCTTCAGATATATCGAGCTCCATTTCCTGAAGAGCCACCCTAGAGTTGCCTGGATTCATCTGGTATGTTTTCTTGTCTGTAGGCACATTTTTTACATCCACGGGAGCAGAGTCAAGTGCATCTCTAAATGGACCGTAAAAGCACGATGCATACTTGGCGCTATAAGCTAGTATACCTGTGTCTTCATATCCTTCCTCCTCCAGCACTTCTCTGATAAAACCTATTCTGCCGTCCATCATGTCTGAAGGAGCTATAAAATCAGCACCGGCTTCTGCATGAGTGATAGCCATTTCACCTAGTATTTCACAGGTATCATCATTTAGTATTTTTCCGTCTTGAACTATACCGTCATGACCTAAGCTAGAATAGGGGTCCATGGCTACATCGGAAAAAACAAGCATTTGAGGGCAAACGTTTTTGATTTCTGTAATGGCAGTTTGCATTAATCCCTGAGGATTTATAGCTTCGGTACCGGCATTATCCTTCAGTGCGTCAGCCACTTTCACGAAGAGCATCACACCTTTAATTCCCATAGAGTAAAGCTCTTTCACCTCTTTTACTGCTAAGTCCAGAGAGAATCTAAAGTAGTTCGGCATAGAAGAAATTTCTTCTTTCAATCCTTTGCCTTCCACAACAAAAACTGGAGCCAACAAGTCATTAGGCGTTAGCCAATTCTCCTGAACCAATGCTCTTATAGAGGCATTTTTTCTTAATCTTCTGGGTCTTGTGTCTGGAAATTCCATTATGTAAAATTGAGGTTTTATTATGTCAAAAGTATTGTTGATTGCGTTTTAGAGATAAATTTAATCCCTAATCTGAATTAGGCAAGATTCAAACCCAATCTACAGCCTTCAAATGCTCCACCAGCTCCGCTTCTCTACTTCCTGGTTCAGGTTCATTCATATATTCCCAGCGAACAGTTGGAGGTAGGCTCATTAAAATAGATTCTGTTCGTCCGTTGGTTTTTATTCCGAAATGCGTCCCTCTGTCATGCAGAAGATTGAATTCTACATAGCGTCCTCTTCTAATTTCTTGCCACACTTTTTGTACTGGTGTATACGTTTTGCTTTTGTGCGTTGCAATAATTTTACTGTAAATAGGCAAAAAGCTATCTCCAACAGATTGTGTCATCTGCATCCAATCCTCACTAGTTTTTTCTGCTGTGGGTTTCAAATAATCAAAGAATACTCCTCCAATACCACGAGTTTCTCCACGGTGTGAGTTATAGAAATATTTGTCACACTTGTCTTTATATTCAGGATAAAGCTCTTCACCGAAAGGGTCACAAGCAGCTTTTAAACTGGTATGAAAGAACTTAGCATCTGCTTTATCTAAGTAGTAAGGAGTAAGGTCAGTACCGCCACCAAACCATCCATTAACGTACTCTCCCTTTTCGTCATAAATTTCGAAGTAGCGCACATTCATGTGTATAGTTGGAATCATTGGACTCTTAGGATGTATCACTAGAGACAAACCACAAGCGAAGAAATCTTCGTAATCCACTTTAAGCTGTTTCATAGCCATTCCTCCAAGTTTCCCGAAGACTACGGAAGTATTCACACCACCTTTTTCTATAACATCTCCACCAGCAATAACACGTGTCCTACCTCCACCACCGCCATCGCGCTCCCAATTATCCTCTTCAAACGTAGCAGAACCATCAGAAGCTTCAAGTCCACTGCATATTTGGTCTTGGAGTGCGTGAATGTATTTTATGAATTGGTCTTTGATGCTGTTCATTTGATTTGAAATTAGAAATTAGAAATTCGAGATTAATTTCAAATCTCGAATAGCGAACTTTGAATCAGTTTGGGTTTTATTTCGAATAATTTTTAACCGCATCTACAAAAGCCTTCGCATGGTCCACTGGAATATTAGGTAGGATTCCGTGTCCTAGATTAGCTATATATTTAGTAGTCCCGAAACCGTCTATCATTTCCTTCACCATTTTCTGAATCTCTGGAATAGGACTGAGTAGGCGAGAAGGGTCAAAGTTTCCTTGCAGTGTAATGTCGTTTCCAACTAAACTTCTAGCATACTCTGGAGTCACTGTCCAGTCTAGGCCTAAAGCGGAAGCTCCAGAAGCGGCAAGTTGGGGAAGTGCATAATGCGCTCCTTTAGCAAAAAGTATTACAGGCACTCCATGAACACTTTTAGTAATACGCTCCATGTAAGGAAGAGAAAACTCTGCATAATCGGCAGGAGAAAGCATACCTCCCCACGAATCAAATACTTGAACTGCGTTAACTCCTGCATCTATCTTAGCTTGGAGATACTCTATGGTTAAGTTGGTAATCTTATCTAGTAATTTCTTAGCGGCTTCTGGTTGTTCGAAACAGAACTGCTTGGCCTTGTCGAAGGTCTTAGAACCTTCACCTTGAACCATATAACATAAGATAGTCCAGGGAGAACCAGCGAATCCTATTAAGGGAACGTCATTATTTAGTGCCTCTTTAGTAAGGTGTACAGACTTGATTACATGGCTTAACGATTCCTCTATAGTCGGGTGGAGTAGTTTGTCTACATCAGCCATAGAAGTAATAGGTTCAGGCAGAACAGGGCCTATACCTGTAATTATATCTACTGGACATCCCATAGCTTTAGGAATTACTAGGATATCTGAAAACAAAATAGCAGCATCTACACCCACTTGGTGAATAGGCATTACTGTAATTTCTGTAGCTAATTCAGGGTTTTCTGCTCTTTCGAAAAAGCTGTATTTAGCTTTTAGCTTCATGAAATCAGGAAGGTAACGCCCTGCTTGACGCATCATCCAGACCGGAGGTCTTTCAAGCGTTTCTCCCTTTAGAGCTCTTAAAAATATATCGTTTTTAATCTTTTCCATTTGTCTCAAAATGATTCTGTAACGCTTGTAGTAAGTGTTCGTATTCGTATACCTCTGGAGTGATTACATTCTCCAATTTGGTGTTTTCCTGGTCGTCATACTTTAATGCGATGTACTCAGCAGTAGTTTTTCCTATGGCAGAAACCACAGCATTTTCAGGAATGTAATTGTGTTCGTTAAAACTGTCTACTCCGCTCGGACTAAAGAACATGAGGGCTTTGTAGTCCTCCAGGTCTTCTATTCTAGGAGTTATAAGTTCCGTCTTATAGACAGTGTGAGAACTTAAAGTCATTTCATGAACTTCAAACTCCTCTATTAGAGCCATGTCACTTTTGTTTCCATGAAACCACATGAATCTTTCTTTTTCAGAAGCCTTAGCTACTTCAGTCAGTTCTGAAGCTGAGTTCACTTGATGAATAGCTTTTACTTTTCCGTCAAAGAAATTAGCTACTCTAGGTCCCACGCAGAAAACATGCTTGTGAATCATAGAAGTGCTTTTCAATACGGAAGTGATCGCTGAAACTGAGTTTAAGCTGCTAAAGACCCAGTTGTTAGTCGACTTGAGTGCGTAGCTTACTGCATAAGATTCAAAATCTGGTTGAGTTTCTATGACTTCTACAGCTGTTAACCCCAATCCTAATTTTCTTCCTGCATTTATCCTTGGAGGTGTTAGCTTTTTAAGGCATAACACTTTAGGGAATCCATCTGCTAAAGGAATCTCTTTTGATGCCGACTGTTTAATGCTAATAGACTTCAATTCAGGAGCAGCCAATTCCTTTACTTCTTCTATAATGTCCTTTTGTGGTTCTTCGATAGCTTTTACTGGACTCTCATCTACAGTTTCGGTAGGAGTTTCGTTACTCGGAGACTCTTCTGTTACTTCCGTTTTAGTCCTTTTAATGCTAATAGACTTCAATTCAGGGGCAGCCACAGTTTCTTCCTTTACTTCTTCTTTAGCGTCAATCTGTATGTCTTCTTTTTTCTCTATGGTCTTTTCTGCTGGCTTTTCTTCCACAGCTGTTAAAGTTCGCTTGATAGATATCGGCTTCAATACTATCTTTTTCTCTTCGACTTCTTCAGCTTCAATTTCTAACTCAGCTGGGGCTTCTTTAAGCGTTATTATAGTCCTTTTAATAGACAGCGGTTTTAGCTTTGTTTCATTCTCCTCTAAATCCTCAGCTTTTTCGCTAGGTTTTTCTATTGCACGTGTTGTTTCTTTTTCGATAACAACTGGCTCAGGTTCCTTTTCTTTTGTTGGATTTTCTGTTTTAGCTGAATCTAGTTTGTTCAATTCGGCTTCTTTCAGCGCTTTCATAAGCTCTTTTCCGCCATTGGCTAACATGGCTTGGGCAGTTTCTTTTCCTAATTTATCACACGTAGTTAGTCCTTTTTTATTTACTTGATAAACATGTGCTTTACCATCCTCTGATAAAAGTGAAGCTTTAACTTCTACTGAGCGTTTCACGATTTGTGCGTGAGCTCCTATAGGCGCGGTACATCCGCCTTCTAATGCTTTTAATAAATCACGCTCTACTTGAGCACAGATTTCAGTGTTCTTGTCATTGATCTCAGCTAGAGATGCTTTTAGCTTTTTGCTTTTGTTTAAGCAGAAAACACCTACTATTCCTTGAGCAGGAGCAGGAGTCATCCAATCTAGAATTTCTACATTTTTCGGAGCTAAGCCTAATCTATCCAGGCCTGCTTTGGCTAGAATAACACCGTCTACCGATTCCAAATCTATTTTCTGGAGTCTGGTAGGGACATTTCCACGCAGATTCTCCAGCGCATGCTCTGGGTATTTATTCTGCCAGAAAGCTCTTCTTCTTAAGCTACCACTAGCTAAAGTGAATTTTTTAGTCTTCTTAAATTTAGAACTCGAAATAAGCACATCATAAGGATTAGCTCTTTCTAAAACAGCACATTGAACTACCCCTTTAGGTGGAGAAGTGGGTACATCTTTAAGAGAGTGTACAGCCACATCTATTTCTCCTAACAATAGAGCGTCATCTAATTCTTTAGTGAAAACCCCAACCAATCCCATCTCATGAAGCTTTGCCTTTCGGTCTTTATCTCCAGTAGATTGAATAATTTTGACTTCTGATTCATGCCCTTTTTCGGCTAAGAGTTCTTTTACCTTATTCGCTTGCCAGAGAGCTAATTCACTTCCTCTGGTGCCTATTATGATAGGTTTTGTCATTTATAATGCGTCTTTATCTAGGCTGAATAATTTATAAACCGTCTCTAATTCTTTGTCGTCCAAGTCTTTCAGCTTCGCGAAGATTTGGCCGGTGATTCTATTGATTACCTTGTCACTGATTACTAGTTCGGTCTTTACTTTTTTATCCTGAGGGTTCTTCTTAGCTTTTAGTAATTCTTTATGCTGGAAATCTTTGAAATTAGACTTGATAGCTTGAATAGCTGAAGCATGCTTTCTAGATTCCATCCAGTCCACAAATTTACCCATGTCTTCAGATAAAATGGTATTTACCTTATCTATTTCAGACATACGCTGATTCAGCGTTTCATCGTTCTGTTTAGAAATTTCATCCACACCCAAAACAGTGACGTTGGGAAGTGCATCTATATCTGGATGTACATTTCTAGGAATGCTTAAGTCTATTATAAGCAGCTTTTTTTCTGCTGGAATCATCTGTGGCAGAACTGTAGGAGTGGATGCGCCTGTAGCCACTATAAGCACATTACTTAACTCTATAGATGGCTTCAAGATATCTTCTCCAAACACATCTATGTTATATCTTTTAGCCAATTCCATGGCTTTTTCTATAGATCTATTTAAGATTCTTACGTTTTCTGCAGGGATATGACGTACTAGGTTTTCACATACGTTTCTACCTATTTTGCCTAATCCATAAATGGATATTTTCAAGTCTTCTAAGGCAGTATAAGAATTCCTTACGTGACGTACAGCCGCATATGCAGTGGAAGTAACACCAGAACTAAATTCTGTTTGGTTTTTAATTCGCTTACTCATTTGAGTAGCAGAATTTATGAGTCTTTCTAGGAAAGAACCGCTGCTTTCCAATTCCTTAGAAACTTTAAAAGCCTTTCTTACTTGCCCTATAATCTCGAAATCTCCTATAATCTGGGAGTGAAGTCCAGCAGACACTTCGAATAGGTGTTTTACAGCGTCTAATCCGTGTTTACTGTAACAACTAGAATTAAATCCTTCGGTGTCTCCATCTATCAATTCCAAATACTGGCTTTTGGCAGATTCGAATGAGTTTGTTTTCAGGTAAACCTCAGTTCTGTTGCAGGTAGAAAGAATCATAATGTTCTCACACAAATCAGATTTTAGAGAGGAGATAAGCATGGATTGTTGACCGGAGCTTAGAGAGAACCCTTCACGAGCAGAGGCAGGTAGTTCGTTATGGCTAATTCCGAAAACGGAAAATTGTGCCAGGCCTGCATATAAATATTGATTTTTCTCTGTTAGCTGTCCCAAACCGTGTACAAAATTATAACTGTCTTTGTTTAAAAATACCCGTAGACATTGAATAGATACCTCCACACGTCAAGAAACCCTATTTTAGAATCATTCTAAATAGCGTTGAGCATTGATTTTGTTAGCGTTTATGATATTTTTGGAACAAATATATAGTTGTTTTGCAACGCAGTATTAGGCCTACATGAATAACATAACCATATCACACACCGACAAAAGTACCCGAAAAGTAAGTCATCACTTTTTTGTGCTAGAAAATGAGATGAGTTTACACAAAATCCAGTCGGAAGAAGGGGTGGAATGTGAGCTTATGAGTAATGTGGATAAAGGAATTATTCAGCTTTCTATGTGTTCAGAAGGAGAGATGAAATTCTGGTTTGGGCCCTCTTATTCAATAGAATTGACAAGTAATCAAGTGATGACGCTGTATAATCCAGCTATGGATTTGCCACACAGAATAGATGTAAAAGGCAGCATTAATTTGGTGGTGTTATTTATCTCAGTTACCCAGCTTCATCAGTTGTTTGTGAAGGAGAGTGAAGAGTTGCATTTCTTACAGGGAGAGTCCGCGTTGCAAAAATTCTATGCCAAGGATGAGATGAAAGCAAGTTTGGGGATGTGTGTGAATCAGATTCTAACCACTCAGCTTTCTCCTCAAAGTGAGAAACTGTTTATGAAGGGGAAAGCTTTTGAGATTCTAAGCCATTATTTCCATAAATCAGATGCGGGAGGGGATATGTATGAGAGCTGTCCATTCCTAAAAAACTATGACAACGTTAAGAAAATAAAAGAAGCCAAAGAGATTATTCTAGACCGCATGACCGACCCTCCTACGATTAAGGTACTGTCAGAAGAAGTGGAAATGAGCGAGTACCAGCTAAAGTTAGGATTTAAGAACATCTACGGAGCTACTATCTACGGATATTTGAATAATTATAAATTGAATCAGGGCATGGCCATGCTAGACTCTGGAGAGTATAAAGTGAAAGACGCTGCGTATGCGCTGGGATATGTAAATCCGAGTCATTTTATAGCAGCGTTTAAAAAGAAATTTGGTGTAACGCCTAAAAAATATTTGATGCAGTAATGAGCAATAAACAAGGAGTTTTATTAGTGAATTTAGGTTCTCCAGAGAGCACTGATCCTAAGGATGTAAAGGTGTATTTACGTGAATTTTTAATGGATGAGCATGTCATAGATGTTCCTTATTGGAAAAGGTGGCTTTTAATCGAAGGAATTATTTTAAATACTCGTCCTAAAAAATCTGCAGCAGCTTATCAGAAAATATGGTGGAAGGAAGGTTCTCCGTTAATAGTGTTAAGTCAAAGAGTATTTGAAAAAGTACGTAAAAAAGTAGATAAGCCTATGGAGCTGGCCATGCGTTATGGCAAAATGTCAATAGAAAAAGGGTTGACAGATTTATTCACTAAGAATCCAGAGTTAGAGGAAGTGAAACTAATTCCTCTTTATCCTCATTATGCCAAAGCGAGCACGCACAGTGTGATAGAAAAAGCTGAGGAAATAATGAAGGAGAAATTTCCTTCTAAAAAGATGACCTGTTTACAGTCTTTTTATAATGAGGAGAATTATATAAGTGCTCAGTCTAAACAACTAGGGAAGTATTTAGAGGAAGATTATGACCATCTTTTGTTTAGTTACCATGGGATTCCAGAGAGGCATCTGACCAAGCTTGACCCTACGGGAGGGCACTGTTTGAAGTGTGATAACTGCTGTGAGGTAAAATCAGAAGCACATAAAGTCTGCTACAGGCATCAGGTTTTTGAAACCACCCGATTAATAGTAGAAAAGCTAAAAATTCCTAAAGATAAGTACAGTGTTAGTTTTCAGTCTAGATTGGCAGGAACACCATGGTTAACGCCATACACAGATTTCGAGATAGAGCGTTTAGCTAAAGAAGGAAAGACAAGAATAGTTCTCATCAGTCCTGCATTTGTGTCTGACTGCCTAGAAACCTTGGAAGAACTAGGCATGGAGGGTAAAGAAGATTTCTTAAAAGCAGGAGGAGAGGAGTATACATTGGTTCCATGCTTGAATGAGCAGGAGGACTGGGTGGATACTTTAGCGGGATATTGTTTGTAGTCTTTTGTTTGTGTGATGAAATGAGAAATTCCGAGCTAGATAATCGCAATAAGATCATTTAAGGAATAGTGCATTTAACAAGGAGTACGACAGAAAATAAATAGTTTAGAATGCACCTTTAATAATTTACAATTATCAAAACAATAATACTTGGAGGCGGATTAAGTGGGTTAAGCACTGCTTATTTTTTAAAGAAGAAAGGAGTTCCCTTTATACTTCTAGAGAAAGAGGACCATTATGGTGGAGTGATACAGAGCTTCCAGAACCGACAGCAAGTGTGGGACAGGGCAGCTATTTCATTTAGTATGACTTCTGAGATTCAAGAAATAATCACAGATTTAGGACTGGAAGATGAATTGGTTCAAGCTTCTACTAGGAGTAATGCTCGGTATATTTTCAGAAGAGGAAAGCTTAGAAAGTTGACTTCTAATCCTGCCAGTATATTCACTTCCCCACTGCTTAGCTGGAAAGCCAAGTTTAGATTGCTAAGAGAAAGTAAAGTGACTACCAAGAGTCCCAAAGGAGAGTCTGTGGCGGGTTTTGTGAGCAGAAGATTTGGTAGAGAGATGTATGAATCTGTTGCCAATCCTGTGCTTTCTGGAATATATGCCGGTGATCCAGAGAAAATGGAAGCAGCCATAGTGCTAAAGCAGTTCCTGAAATACGAAGAGGAATTTGGGTCTATAATCAAAGGATTAAAAGCCAATAAAGGCAAGAACAAAAGAGTGATTTCATCCTTTAAGGAGGGAACAGGCGTTTTACTGGATGCGCTGTATGAATCAGTGAAAGAACACTGCATAAGTGAAAAAGAAGCTACAGGAATAGTAAAAATAGAGAACAGCTATGAAGTAAAAACTGCTGACGGTTCTAGCTATACCGCAGAAAGAGTGATTTCGTGTTTGCCTTCTTATGCCACAGCAGGATTAGTGCGTCAGTTGGATTCCGTGTTTAGTTCTGAGCTAGATTCTATTCCCTACTGCCAGATGGAAATGACTCATCTCAGTTATAAGAAATCTGAAGTAAAAGAAAACATAGAGGGATTTGGGTTCTTGGTTCCAGAAGTAGAAGGAAAACCTCTGTTAGGAGCGGTGATTAACTCCAGTGCCTTTAACAACAGAGCAGCAGAAGACGAAATGACTTTTACGATATTCTCTAAGCCAGATAGAGGTCATTCATCAGAATTAGCTCAGCAGGAGATAGAGAAATGGCTGAAAATATCAGGGTTGCCAAGCTTCAGAACCGTTACCAAATGGGAGAGAGCTATCCCTCAGTTTGAGATTGGTCATACAGAGATATTGCAGCGCATAGCTGAATTTGAAACAAGAGAAAATATCTCTATCTCGGGTAATTTCAGGAGTGGTGTTTCCGTGGGAGACTGCGTAAAATTCGCTAAGGAAATAAGTGGGTAATAATTTCTAATTACTTATATAACAAATCGCAATACTGAGATAATTGTAAATTTTTATTTTTTTTATTTGAGGTAGACAAGATAGCCGTTGTGAGTTTAAGAAATTGATTTTAAGCATTTCTCTATATCATTTATATCATTTTCAGTTATATGGAGGTGTGTTACAAATCTGATTTTAGTTTTAGAAAACGGCAAGGCATATATATCGTTAATTTTAAGCTTGTTCAAGAATGCATCTATACCGAATGATGGATCTACATCAAAAATCACAATATTAGTCTCAGGTGAAGTTACTGAAGTCACGTGATTGGTTTCTTCTAGTAGCGTTGCAATGGCTTTTGCAGAGCGATGATCATGCTTAAGACGTGGAATGTTGTTTTGCAACGCATAAGTACCTGCTGCGGCTATAAATCCTGCTTGCCTCATTCCACCGCCAAATGCTTTTCTAGCACGATGAGATTTTTTAATAAAAGAACTTGACCCTAAAAGTACCGAGCCACTGGGTGACCCTAATCCTTTAGACAAGCAGATGCTAATACTATCAAACTGACTTCCGTAGTCTAAATAGTTAGACTCAGTTTCGACCAATGAGTTGAAAACGCGGGCTCCATCCAAATGGAGGTTTAACTTTTGATGAATACAAACTTCCCTTATTTTTTTGATCTCCGTCAAGTCGTACTTAATTCCACCGGCTTTATTTACTGTGTCTTCAAGACAAACTAAACTAGTGTTGGCATAATGTGCGTCTGAAGGATTTATATTATCGATAATATCATTGGCGCTGATTAATCCTTTTGGGTGAGAAATTAATTTCACCTGTGCACCAGAGTTTCTAGCAACACCTCCACCTTCGTAGTTATAGATATGGCAGAGACTTGAACAAATAACTTCATCCCCAGGAGTGGTATGAATATTTACTGCTATTTGGTTGGTCATGGTTCCGCTTGGACAGAATAATCCTGCCTCAAAACCAAACATATTGGCTGCTAACTCTTGAAGGTTATTTATACTTTCATCTTCTTGGAAAACATCATCTCCTACCTTGGCGCTAAACATAGCTTCAAGCATTCCTTTAGATGGCTTGGTTACAGTGTCACTTCTTAAATCTATCATTATCTTCTGCTTATCCATACTTGGAGAGAATCCAAAGCGGCTACTCTGGTATCTTGTGGGAAATTTATTAGTCTTGTACCATGATTTCCATTTTCTAAATTTAGAAAAAGGCTATTCGTGTTCTCTGTAGGTTCATAAGCGGTGGCTCCCCACGGGTCTAAATCTCCATAGATGTAAATCATATTGTTTCCGTTTTCATCTAGCCAGTTGATTACATCTCTAACAGGTTCTGAATTATATATTACGTCCATGTCTTTTGGTATAAACGTTCTATAATTATCTACTTCTTCTGTATATATTTGGGTAAGACCCTTAAACTTATCTACTTCGTATCCATACATTCCTATTTCGTAATATCCCTGATAAAAGAAGGGGAGTATATCAGTAAGAGTACTTTCATTGAAAAAACTAGGCGCGTCTATGGTGTAGAAGAGGTATTTCATTTTATCCTCCACAGACGACTCTTGAGATGGAATTGTGGCACAATCACCGCTCCATTGCCAAAACGCAAATGAAAATTCCAATACGCTTAATTCGAAGCTGGCTTCTAAACCATGAGGATAAACATATCCCGCTTTATCTGAATACTTCTCAAAAAGAGCTAATGCTTCATCTCTATTTATAAGCAGGTGTCTTTGGTATTCTGTAACGGTATTTCTACATTTTTCAGTTCCAACATTGTTTAGATGCTCATATACTCTTGGGTCATGTCTTTCTCTATTTAACGGAGCGACATAAGGCATGGCTACAGCTACATCATTAGGGAAGAATCTTTTATGGAAAATAGTTACCATTCCACCTTTACTTATTCCTGTGCTAACCCAAGGCTTAGTGTAGAAAGTTTTTAATAATTCGACTATTCTGTGATGGTCGTAGGCAGACTGTTCAATAGTCAGTAAGTCCCAGGGAATAGTTTCTGGTCTAGAATTACTAAAAAAGCGATGTTCTACATGAATCTGATTGGATTCTAATATTTGGGCAGCCTCAGTAACATAGTTATTCGATCCAGCGGTGTAGCCGTTTAAATACATTACCATAGGTTTATTGAAGTCTAAATGACTTAGGTAAACTTTCTGATTAAAGGTTCCTTTAGAAACATCGAAATGGTCCACTGGCTGCTCTATCTGAAGCTCGAACATATAATCATAAAATTCATTCTGAGTATCCATCCTTTCGGCATTAACCCCTTCTAATTTTGTTAAACCCTTTAAAAGAGTATTCACAACAGCATCAGTAGTTTCTGCCTTCTCCGTCATATCAGAATTAGGTGGGGATGGAGAGCTGGTTTCTATGACAGTAGGCTGTTTAGACTTACACGAGAATATAACGATTATGAAAAGTACTAAGATTCCTAAAGAAAAACGATTTTTTATCATGGCTGTGAAGATAATAATCCATTCTTAAATTAAAAGAAATGAAAGCGAAATACATAATAAAAATTCGTAAGGAACTATTTAGAAGATTTCACGATGAACACATCCTCGTTGTCTTTCTGAAAGTAATGCTTTTCTCTAGCCAGTCTTTCCAATTCAAACCCTCCTTCTTCGAGCTTTTTTAACCGATCTCTGCAGGCAGTAGTTTCATGATTATACCATTCTATTTCTTCTTGAATTTGGTCTAGCTCTAGATTTGACTTGTAAACAGAAAAAACATCGGCATCATTAAAAAACAGCATATATGCAAAAAACACGATTAGCACCAGTGCATAACGATTATTTACTATTGGCGGAATCCTGTATTTCATACTACTAAGTTAAGTCGATAAGTGCAGGCGATTAAAACGAGTCTTGTGAGTTTCTAACTGAAGGATGTGAGAATTAAGCTTTAGCAGACAGATAAGATTTAACTAGGGATTTCGGAAGAGGGTGATACCCATTCACAGGGATGAGATTTTCTTTCTGATTAGTAGAAGATAGATGAATACCCCATCCATCAACATTATCAAGCTGCAGACAGTCATCCACTTCAAATAGATCATCTGTATGGACGCTAATTTTTCCTTTGAGCATAGATTCTTTGGCTCGTCTTTTTACAGGGATTTTAGAGGTGTCCACCATAAACTTTATTTGATGGAGTTCAGAGAAATTACCGTCCTCATAAGCTCCCATATTAAGAAAATATAGTTTTTCCTTTTGATCTGCCGTTTCCTTGGAAAGATTAATCTCATATCCATCAACGACATCTAGTATAATGTAGGAATCTATATGCATCTTTTCTTTCTTACCGAACCACTTCTCTAGAAGTTCGGTGTAAGCATTTTCTATGGTATCTGTGACTACGAACTGAACATCGTGAAGTTCTATGTTACATCCTTCTGCCATGCCTCCTAAAAGCACAGCAAATAGTTTTGGGGTAGAATTAAAGTCTGGCAATCTTCATTTTTTTAGGGTGCTTTACTTCGAAGGAGAAAGAGACCTCTTTAGTCTCGCCTGGATCTAGATTAATTTCCCAAGTAATGATTCCTGTTTTTTCATTTATGCTGCCATCTATAATTTCTCCTACAGTTACGCTGATGTCGTTTTGTTGAGAAATAGGAACTTGATCTTCGACCTTAATAAAAACAGGAATAGACTTATTATTCTTAACAGCTATTTTATAAGCTCTATTTGTCTTTTTGTTGCCTCCAAAATTACTAGACTTACAGAAATCTTCCATTTTGTCTCTGCTGATAATAATGTTTTTATCTTTTCCTAGGCTAACATCTAACGTGTCTTCTGTGGAATACGGGTCTAAGAAAGAAGATCCTACAAATGAACCCTGAAAGAATACATTGGCCTCACCAGGCAATAAATTCAACTCAGACCAATCAGTTAATCTCGACAAAAGAAAGGCAGTTGTTTCCAAAGAAGGAGCTGCATAATATAAATAGTCGGAGTTGATATCACCTCTCTGAATCTCTACCTCATAAGCCTCTCCATTTGAGGGTATGTCATAAGGAATAGAGATTTTAAACTCTACAGATAGAAGAGATTCTACTGACTCTGTAAGCTGAGAAGTATAACCTAAAGGAGAGTTGAAAGAGCGAGTATTGAAATCCACTTCTTCATATTTATCTTTTCTTTCGCCATCATCTGACTTATTACTCTGCTGAAGTTTGTATGCACCATATACTAACCCGGCATTATAAACAGACATATACCAAGGTTCTAGGCTAGGTTTGTTACCATTTACCATAGGATTTCCAGAAGATAGAGTAAGGTTAATATTAGACCAGTCTAAGCCCGTACTTTGCGAAACATTAGCCTTGTATACGAGCTGTATCGGTTTGTCTACCTCACTGGTCCTTATATCGTAAGTCACGAACCATCCAGCGCTACTGACAATGTAGGATACTTCTAACGGAACTATTACATTCCTTGTAGCATTTAGTACAATCTCAATCTCACTTGAGTAGCCGTTCATCATACTTCTACTTTTATTAAGTTGTTGTTGGAGCTTTTGTTTTTTAAGTTGAAGCTCTTGTTTTTCTTGATTTATCTCTAATAGTTTGTATTCTAGTTCCTCGAGATGCTCTCTATAGAATGCAGCCATTTCTTTTAAATCCTCAGCTAATAAACTTTGGCTTTCACCCTTAATAGATTTGTTGGCCATGAGCAGGTTTTTCTCCTCTTTATAAACACGTTCTAAACTGAAACGAGTACCTAGCTTAAAATCAGTGTCTTTAAGTTCACTTTCTATACTTAATAATTCAGAATTTTTAGACGCATCTTCTAAAAAATTCATTTGATGTTTCACAGATTTGATAAGATAGTTTGGGTTTCCAGTAACATTAAGACTATTGGAATTAATATCTTGGGCTAATCCTTTCAAGATGACAATATTTTCGCCAAGTTTCAGCGAAATGCTAGCGGCTCTTTTTATTTGAGCGCCACTAGAGAAAACAGAAACATCTGTTATACTGGACTCAGGTGTTAGCGTGTGTTGGGAAAATCCAAATTGCAACGCCAATGTACATGTGATGAGTAAGATATATTTCATTTTTTAACCTAATTAAGGATTAGCTATTATCGTGTCTAAAACAGTGGCATACCCGGCCCAAATACCCAAACCGCCCTCTATATTAGAGGCTATAGGCGTTGGTATGGTAAATGGATTTCCCGCACTGCCTGCTTCAGCTTCAAAGGTAACAATGTAATCATAAGTGCTTCTGTCGATAGCCGCACCTTTTACTGCTATGGTGTCTCCACGCTTGAAAAAGCCTCTTTCCTCATTCTGATCATCTGATTTAGATGAACCCACTAAGCTTCCTCTGTAATAGGCAAAATCAAATGTTAATCCGTTAAAGAATGAGTCATCATAAGAACTACCAAGTGGAGCTATATACTGGAGGTCTTTCTGTTGTCCATCATAGTCCGCCCATGAGGGGTAAGCGTTTATTCGCTTTGCAAACCACCTATAAGCATTCCCAGTGGTATCAGGGTCAGTTAATTGAGCATAGATAAATCCCAAACTGTCATTTGTTTCTCCAGCTAAATCGAACCACATAGAGTCTAATTCTACAACACCAGGAATAGTGGTGATCGCTGTAATCGACTTCTCATCTATTCTAACGTCTAAATTATAAGTACTGTTTTCAGCTCCTAGCATAGAACCATCTAGGTCTATGTAACCACAAATACTAGCTGCAGTTAATAAAGTAGGCGATAGTCCTGTAATTTCAGCTACTTGAAGGAGGATATCAGCGGGTAAATCTCCTGTACAGACTTCATCTAAAACTTCTATCACCGCTCCATTAGAAACAGACACTTCCGCACCTCCCAAGTAAAAATCATCAAAGCTTTCAGCATTTATACTTTGATTATAATCTCTAGTTTGCGAAATAAGTACAAAAGCTGGTTGACCAATCTCGATATTTCCCTCTATGACATACTTGTTTTCTGCAGGTGGGATAATCAATTCTAAATCCTTCTCACAAGAAAATAAAACGCAGCTAAAGACTAAAAAAGCCCAAATAAATAAGTTTACGGAAAGAGTGTTATTCATCATGTAATTGAGAGCACAAATTTAATGGCAATATCTTAAACAATAATTTAAAAAGATAATAACTGATTCTAACCTAAAAGTATAACTTTGCAAGGGTTAAAATAGCGAAAAAAAACGTTCTTTAAATTAGGCAAATGGAAATAGAAATAACTACTCCAGAAACTTCATCGACATTCAGTGCTCTAGCTGGAATGTTCACTTATGACCACGAACAAGTGGTTTTCTGTCAAGATAAATCCACCGGATTAAAGGCGATTATAGCCATTCACGATACTACATTAGGTCCTGCTTTAGGAGGAACTAGAATGTGGAATTATGCTTCTGAACAGGAGGCATTAACTGATGTTTTAAGGTTAAGTAGAGGAATGACCTATAAGTCTGCTGTAGCAGGAATAAATTTAGGTGGAGGTAAAGCGGTCATTATTGGAGATTCGCGGGCAAATAAAAGTGAAGCATTATTTAGGAGATTTGGAAAATTTGTAGACAGTTTAGGGGGTAAGTACATCACTGCTGAGGATGTAGGGATTTCCCCACGGGATATAGAGCAAGTACACATGGAAACTAACCATGTTACCGGAGTGCCCGAATATTTAGGTGGAAGCGGAGATCCTTCGCCAGTTACTGCTTATGGAGTATACGTAGGGATGAAAGCAGCTGCTAAAAAAGCTTATGGATCTGATAGTTTAACAGGGAAAAAAGTAATGGTGCAGGGGGTAGGTAGTGTAGGATACTATTTAGTAGAACTATTAGCTAAAGAAGGTGCTATTATTTCGATCTCTGATATTTACGAGCCTAGCATTAAAAAAGTATTCACTAATTTCAAAGTATCTGTAGTAAAGGTAAACGATGTTTATAAAGCAGATATGGATATTTATGCTCCATGTGCTTTAGGAGCCACGGTAAATGATGCCACATTAAAAGAGTTGAAATGTAATATTATAGCAGGAGCAGCCAATAATCAACTAGCTGAAGAAACTATTCATGGTGAAGCAGTGAAAAGTGCCGGTATTTTTTACGCTCCTGATTACGTAATTAACTCAGGAGGTATTATAAACTGTTATTGGGAATTACAGGGATACAACAGAGACGCAGCAATTTCACAGACTGAGAAAATATTTGATACCACCACTGATATTTTTAATAAATCCGAAAAGGAAAATACACCTACATACCTGGCTGCTAACAAGATGGCAGAAGAGCGAATTATCGCCATTGGCAAAATAAAAACATCATTTTAAACCACCTGATTAATGTTTAACCGAAGGCACCTAAGAATAAAAGTACTTCATTGTTTTTACGCATACTTCCAAGATGACGACAAAGACTTAAATCATGCTGATAAGCAACTTAAGGCTAGTCTTTATAAGATGTACGAGATGTATATCTGGCTTTTATCGTTAGTAGTTGAAATGCAAGACCACGCAATAGATAAAATAGAGGCAGGGAGAAATAAAAAACTTCCCAGCCCAGAAGACTTACATCCAAATACTAAGTTCGTGACGAACTCATTTATTAGACTTTTAGCAAACAGTAAAGTACTGAATAGTAAATGTGAAGAATTATCTGTAAACTGGAATCAAGAAAAAGATCTTTCTAAAAATATTTTTAAAGAGCTAATTCAAACAGAAGACTATAAAGAATATATGGAGTCTTCAGAAAGAGGATTTGCTCATGACAAAGAATTTATTTTAAGGTTTTTCAAAAGGCACATGATTAATGTGGAGCTGCTGCATGATTTTTTCGAGGAGAAAAGTGTATTGTGGACTGATGATCTAGATCTATCGGCTGGAATGGCCATTAAAACAATTAAAACCATTTCTGAAGATGATGCAGATTTAGCTCTACTGCCGCTTTGGAGAGACCCTGAAGATGAAAAGAATTTTTTGAATAATTTATTTAAAAAGACCTTATCCTTAGGAGAAGAGAGCGAAAAACTTATAGCAGAAGCAGCTAAAAATTGGGATTTTGATAGAATAGCTTTATTGGACCAAATTCTAATGAAAATGGCCATAGCAGAAGCTCAAACTTTTAAGGACATTCCTTTAAAAGTTACGTTAAACGAGTATATCGAGCTTTCAAAATATTACAGTACACCTAAGTCTGCTGGATTTATTAATGGGGTTTTGGATCAAATATTCGATAAGCTTAAAGAAGATGGTAAAATTAAGAAAACTGGCAAAGGACTTTTGGAGTAAAGGACTAGTTGTTATCGTTTGCGCAACTATTATAGCTTCGTGTGGAACAGACACAAGTAGCGAAATAACTTCTGATGACATCTATTTTGATGATGGTTATGATAAGAATGTAAATTCGCGTTTACCCCGAATAACATTTGATGAAGAAGATTTTAACTTCGGTATAATTATAGAAGGAGAAAAAGTAAGTCACTTATATAAATTTGAAAATACAGGTAAATCGGACTTGATTATTTCTAATGTGCAGACCTCATGCGGATGCACCTCTTCTAAAGATTACACAAAGAAGCCAATAAAGCCAGGAGAAAAAGGTGAGATAGAAATCGAGTTTGACAGTACTGAGAAGTCTGGAGATATTAAGAAATCTATTTCTGTAATAACGAATTGCAACCCCAATAAAAGCATACTCTACATATTAGGGGATGTAATAAACACAGATAAAATAAAAAAATTACAACAAAAATAAAATGAACACATTTAGTATTATACTTCAAGTAGCCTCTGACGGAGGAATGTCTACTCTTTTTTTAATGGGTGGATTATTTTTAATCATGTACTTTTTCATGATTAGACCTCAGATGAAAAAAGCAAAAGAAACTAGAAAGTTTAGGGAAGGAATAGAAAAAGGACAGTCTGTAGTAACTATAGGAGGAATCCATGGTAAAATTATAGAAGTTAATGAAACTACAGTTTTACTTTCTGTAGGAGGAAACAAAATGAAAATTGAAAAAGCTGCTATTTCATCTACATCGAAGGCAAGCGAGCAGGAAATTCAGCAAAAGGCCTAATAAAAAAGCCTTTATAGGGAATGACTTATTTCAATTGATTCTATGGAAATAAAACCGTTTTACCCCAAAAAATTTATTCTTTAATCCACTAAATGTATAGAGATGGTTATAGTGCCCGCAACGTTTTAGATAAAATTTTTCTCAGTTCGTTAGAATAAACTTAATATTTGAAGATTATTCTGTCTCAAGCATCATAAAACATAGAGAAGGTTACTGTATATCACCGGAGTCCTGATTACGGCTTGAAGAAAAATGAGTCTTCCTGCAAAATTTGGATTAGCACGGGCGAGAGTCATAAAAGAAAATTCTAATTTAAAAGAAAAACTTAAAGCGCAAGTTTTACCCAAGTTTATCTCAATGAATGTTACCACTTAAATGTTTCTGCACGCTGTATTGTGCAAACTTGAGGCATCATATCCTATAGCATATCAAACAGAGCCCTACATTTATATAGCCTAAGTTAGAACTGCTAAATGCACTCAGCGTTGCAATATTTACTACGCCAAATGGCTTAATAATTGTGTAAGGAAAACATCAGATGAAAAAATCAATATTACTTATCTTCCTTTTAGGATTGATTAATACCGCTTTTAGTCAGGTAAAGCAAGTATCGAGTGCACGATTAGAATTTATAGAAGATCTTACTAATCATTTCAATTATTATAAAAAGAAAGAAGGAAAGAAGTTTATTGAAGATGAATTTGCTTTGGCCTATACCGAGGAATCGTTTAATGTTTCCATGCATAAATCAGTAGTTAAAATCTCTAACCTACTTCTCAAAAACAAGGTTAAGGTAGCTCCAGATTTCGAAAACTGGTTAAAGAACTTAATGGCATATTCTAAATCGGAAAAAAGCGAAGCTTATTTTAATTCATGGATTACTTTTATAGAAAAGCTTCAAGATTCAAAGAAAACGAAAAAATTCACAGGTGAGTTTATGTCTATTAGCCTTAGCTTATTTGAAGAAAACGCCTTTTATAACACTCCTGCAATTAAATGGAAGACAAGTTCAACAAAATACTTCTTTGAGTTTGACAGTATTCCTTCCCTAATAATCCCCGATGGGAATTTAATCTGTTTTTCGAGGAAAGACAGTTCAGTCATTCTAAATACTTCAGGAGTTTATGACTTCATGAAAGAACAATTTTACGGAGACAAAGGCAAAGTGACTTGGGCTAGAGCAGGCTTAGATCCGGAGAAAACATATTGCGAGTTTGGTCAATATGAAGTGCGAATCAAAGGAACGGCTTATGTCGTAGATGACGTTACATTTTACAACGAATACTTCGACACTCCTTTAAAAGGTGTTTTAAAAGAAAAGGTTCTAGCTAATAAAAATGCTGCGTCTGCTAATTTTCCCAGATTCGAGAGCAGCAATCAACTTCTGGAAATTAAACAGATTTTCGATAAAGTTGATTTTTCTGGTGGATTCACTATGTCTGGAAACAAACTAGCAGGAAGCGGGACAGATGAAAATCCAGCTCAGCTAATTTTCTATAAAGATGATTTACCTTTTCTAAAGGCCCAGTCAAAGGAATACCTGATAAGACCCGATAGGATTAACAGTCCTAAAAGTTCCATTACCTTTTTTCTAGAAAAAGATTCTATTTTTCATCCAAACCTTACTCTGAAATTCGAAGATAAAAGCCGAGCATTATCCCTAATTAAATCTGAAGAAGGCGTCTCAAAAGCACCTTTTAGAAATTCTTACCATGATGTAGACATTTTTGTGGATGCTATTTACTGGAATATTGATGACCCCTTGCTCACAATGGGCGCCGTTAGAGGCTCATCTAATCAAATAGCTGTTCTAGAATCGTTCGACTTTTTTAAAAAAGAACGGTATAGGGCTATGATGGGTTTTCAGAATACTCATCCGTTAATTAGCATAAATGATTTCACTAAAGAATCGGGTAAAGAAAAGTTTCATTTAAGTGAACTGTCTCAGTATATGAAGATAAGTTCATCGCAGTTAGATCAGCTCATGATTGATTTAAATAATAAAGGTTTTGTCCAGTTTGATATTAACTCAAGACAGTGCATTATAAAACAGAAACTAAGAAATTACATTACTGCATCGGGAGGAAACATAGACTATGATGTGTTACAATTTACATCGAATACGTTTGGAAAAGAAAACAATGCTCAGTTGAACCTCATGAATTTTGACTTGCTTATTAATGGTGTGGGAAGAGTAAATCTTTCAGACTCTCAGAAGGTAGTGATATTACCATCTAAAGAACAAGTAACCCTGAAAAAAGGGAGAGATTTCAAGTGTGGAGGAAGAGTGTTCGCAGGGAACTTCGAGTTTATAGGGAAGGATTATTATTTCTCTTACAATGATTTTACGCTTGGATTGAATCAGGTTGATTCTACCCGGATTTCTATAGAAGACATGGAAAGTCCTAAGGATATTTATGGAAATAGAAACCAAAAGAAGATTAAAAATGTAGTTGAAGGAATTAGGGGGACATTAAAAATAGACGCTCCCAATAATAAGTCAGGTATACTAGTCAAAGATTACCCTGAATATCCAATTCTAACAAGTGAGACAGATTCATACGTTTATTACGACAACAAAGACATTCAAGGGGGAGTTTATAACAGAGATGATTTTTACTATCAAATCCAACCATTTATGATAGATAGTTTAGATAATTTCCAGACTAGTACGATGAAGTTTGATGGAACCTTAGTATCTAATATCTTTCCAGATATTGAGGAGCCTCTTGTGATTATGGATGATTTTTCTTTAGGACTTGATAAGAAAACTAGTAGCTCAGGACTTCCTGTTTATGGAGGAAGGGGAGATTTTAATGATGCAATAAAACTCAACTATGATGGGCTTCAAGGAAACGGAGAGTTAGAGTTTTTAACTTCTTTGAGTTCATCAGATAGGTTTACATTCTTTCCTGACTCGACAAAAGGGATAACTAAGAGCTTTATAAATAATGAAAGTTCATCTGGAGCAGACACCCCTAAAACTAGGGCATTCGAAGTCAATTTAGCCTATTTCCCAATTGAACAGCGATTAGAAGCAACTGTTTTAGCTGAGCCTATTGTGTTTTTTGAGGAGGAAGCCAGTCTTATTGATGGGTCACTCACTCTTCAAACCACTGGTATGAGAGGACAAGGACAAATGAGCTTTGCTGGTGCAGAGCTGTTCTCTAAAGATTTTACGTACAAAAGAAGAAGAATTCTAGCAGATACTTCAGGGATCAAGTTACAGGATCAAGAAAAAGGAAGCATTGCATTTAGAACTGATAACGTAAGCGCAGATATAGATTTTGATGAAAGAATGGGAGAGTTTAATTCAAATGGTGATGAAACAAAATTAGAATTACCGGCTAACGAATACATATGCTACATGGACAGGTTTAAATGGTTTATGGATGATGATAAAATGGAACTTTCTAGCTCTAGAACCGCAGCAAACGATTTTGTCATTGACACAGATGCAGCTAAGTCAACTTCTAATTTTTTCAGTGTAAGCGAACACCAAGATTCGCTAAACTTTTTAGCTCCAAAAGCGATTTATGACGTTAAGAATAGTATAATTACTGCCAATAGCGTTAAATTTATTGCGGTAGCTGACGCCAAAATTAGCCCTGATAGTGAAAGAGTTGTCATTTATAAAAGAGCTAAAATGAAGACACTTGAAAATGCGGCAGTCCTAGCCAATTATGTGACTAAATACCATAAGATATTTAATGCTAATATTGATATCAAAGGAAGGTTAAATTATGAGGGATCTGGAGATTATACTTATATCGATAAAACTAGGGGGCAGCAAATTATTCACCTTGAGCAGATAGAAGTAGATACTACTGGTCAAACGATGGCTCTAGGAAATATTCCTGAGGATCTTGCATTTAAACTTAGCCCTAACTTTGAGTATCAGGGAAGCTTTAATTTAAAAGCTTCAACTAAAAATCTAACATTTAAAGGAGCAGTAAAAATTGTTCACGGATGCGAAGATATCCAAAAAAACTGGTTGAAATTTGAATCAGAAATAGATCCTGAACGAATTTTCATTCCATTAGATACATCAATGAAAAGTATTACAGCTAGGAAGCTAACTGCAGGAGTCGTGATAGCAAACGAGTCGCCATATAAGACCTACGGAACATTTTTAAGTTCAGTTAAAGATAAAGATGATACTCCACTTCTTACGAGTGAAGGATTTCTATACTTCAACGAAGCTAAAAAAGTCTACCAAATTGGAACAAAAGAAAAAATAAACCAACCCAATCTAGCTGGAAATTTGGTTGAATTGAACACCGAGAGCTGTGAGTTAACTGGTGATGGGAAAATTGATTTTCAAGGAAACCTTGGGATGCTTGGAGTTTCACAAGTTGGAAATATTACCTATAATACGATTACAAATAAGTCCTATATCGATGGAACCTGTGGAATAGATTTTTTCTTTGATGATAATCTAGCTAAGATTATCGCGAGCAAAATTCAAAAAAGTCAAGAATTGAATGCCTTGGATATCACTAAAACCAAATACGAAAAAGCGATAGTGGAAACATTGCCTCAAGCTGATGCAGACAAGCTAATCTCCGAATTAAATATCCAAGGCCAATTGAAGAAAATTCCCGAAGAGCTAAGATCTCTATTTTACTTTGCTGATGCCAAATGGTTATGGAATGAAGAAGACGAAGCTTTCCAGACTTTAGGAAAACTTGGTCTTATGAATATGGGAAAAAGAGAGGTGTTTCGATATGTAAAAGGGAAAATAGAAATTCAGAAAAAAAGGAGTTTTGATGTGTTTAATATGTACTTGGAAATAGAACCTAGTACCTGGTATTATTTTGAGAGTAAAAATGGTATTATGAGTATAATTACATCGGATAAAGAATTTATTGCTGCACTTGCAGAAGTTAAAGAGGAAAAGAAAAGAACAAAGGGAGGAAAAGGCCAAAAGTTCTCTTATATGATGGTGGCTAGCAACAAGAAAAAAAATGATTTCATCGATAGGTTTGATGATTTAGATTAAGGTATATTCAAGCTATAATTGGTCACAATGTCTCATAATTACGAAAAATTATTTCAACCCTTAGATTTGGGATTCACCTCCATTAAAAACCGTGTGATTATGGGTTCTATGCACACTGGTTTGGAGGAAGAGAAAGGAGGGTATGAAAAAATGGCTGTCTTCTATGGGGAAAGAGCTAAAGGAGGTGTTGGTCTTATCGTAACTGGAGGAGTTTCACCCAGTATCAGTGGCTGGGTCAGTCCTTTTTCTATCAAACTCACCTCCAATCACGAGGCTAGAAAACATAAGCGAATTACAGACGTAGTTCATAAGAATGAAGGAAAAATATGCATGCAAATCCTTCACTCTGGCAGGTATGGCTACCATCCGTTTTGTGTGGCACCGAGTAAAATAAAATCTCCTATATCAAAATTTACTCCTAGAGCATTAAGTACTTCTGGTGTTAGAAGAACAGTGAAAAGCTTCGTTAAATGCGCGAGACTTGCACATAAAGCTGGATATGATGGGGTAGAAGTTATGGGTTCTGAAGGTTATTTGATTAATGAGTTTCTAGTAACCAAGACGAATAAAAGGACAGATGAGTATGGAGGCTCCTATGAAAACAGAATGAAGTTTCCTTTAGAAATTATTAAAGGGATAAGAAAAGAACTAGGAGAGGAGTTTATTATTATCTACAGGCTTAGTATGTTGGATTTAGTAGATGAAGGAAGTACTTGGGCTGAAATAGTCACTCTGGCTAAAGAAGTCCAAAAGGCTGGAGCCAACATAATAAATACTGGAATTGGATGGCATGAAGCTAGAGTTCCTACCATAGCTACATCTGTCCCCCGAGGAGCGTTTTCATGGGTTACCCAGAGGCTAATGGGAGAAGTGAGCATTCCGCTTATTACCACCAATAGAATTAATACTCCCGAGAAAGCCAATAGCATTCTAGAAAAAGGGCATGCTGACATGATTTCGATGGCAAGGCCATTTTTAGCTGATGCATATTTCATGAATAAAGCCAAGGAGAATATTTCTGAAGAAATAAACACTTGTATAGGATGTAATCAAGCCTGCTTAGATCACATCTTCAAACAAAAAACGGCTTCTTGTCTAGTAAATCCGAGAGCATGCAGAGAAATAGAATTTGACACACTTAAATCAGTAAATAGAACAACTAAAAAAATAGTAGTCGTAGGCGCAGGCCCTGCTGGGTTAGCATTTTCTGTAGAAGCGGCTAAGTTAGGGCATCAAGTAACTTTAGTAGACCGCTCATCAGAGATTGGGGGGCAATTTAATTTAGCTAAAAAAGTTGCAGGGAAAGAGGAGTTTCATGAAACTCTCCGTTATTTCCAAGTAATGCTGGACAAGTATAATGTAGAGGTTTTATTAAATACGAATGTAAATGTAGACTTGATCAAATCACTCTCTCCAGATGAAGTAGTGGTTAGTACAGGAGTAATACCCCGAAAACTATCGATTGAAGGAGCGAGTCTGCCAAGTGTAATCAGCTATTATGATTTGATTACCAAGAACATTCCTGTAGGGAAAAAAGTGGTGATAATTGGTGCCGGAGGAATTGGGTTTGATGTGGCAGAATTTCTATTACACGAACCTATGGATGACTCGGAGGAGGGCATCAATCAATTCTTAGCAGATTGGGGAGTAGACACCCAATATAAACATGGTGGAGCACTTCTTGAAAAAACAGAAAAGCATGCTCCAAAGTGTGAAATAACACTGCTTCAAAGAAAGCCAGGGAAACTAGGAGCCAACCTCGGTAAAACAACTGGATGGATCCATAGGGCAGGTTTGAAGAAGTCAGGAGTTACAATGTTAGCAGGGTTAACCTACGAGAAGATCACAGAGGAGGGTTTATGGATTAATCAAAAAGGAGAATCCAAATTGATAGTATGCGATAATATTATAATTTGTGCTGGACAGCTTCCTGCCAATAAACTGAAAGAGGAATTAGACAACTCAGGGATATCAAATCATATAATCGGTGGAGCGCGAAAGGCAGCTGAACTAGACGCTAAAGCAGCCATAGAAGAAGGGACTTTTCTAGCTTATTCAATTTAGTAACAATTCCTTTTACATGTGCAATTCTTCATACCATAGCAATAGTCCTAAATTTGCTTAATGTTTATTACCTGTTAAATTAAGTAAGTGAATAAAGCCATAGGATTTATCCTAATCTCTGTCGTATCTTTTTCTATCGTAAATGTTTTCGTCAAACTTCTGATAACACAGGGTTTACCGGCACATGAGTTAGTTCTTTTTCGTTCGCTCGTTTCTATAACTTTCTGCATATACATCATTAAAAAGAGGAGGATACCGTTTTTTGGAGTAAATAAAAAATGGTTAATAGCCCGTGGTCTTTTTGGAACCACAGCGCTACTCATGTTTTTTCTTACACTTAAAGATCTATCGCTGGCAGTAGCTACTACTGTTCAGTATTTATCTCCAATTTTCACTATTATTTTTGCCATTTATTTGAATGGACAGAAAATAAAGCTTGTTCAATCCCTCTTCTTTTTGATATCATTTTTAGGTATATTCATAATGAAAGCAGATGATTTCTTTTTCAGTGAAGGCTCCATGTCATGGATTCCGATTCTACTGGGGTTAGGAAGCGCCATCTTAAGCGGAATGGCATATAATTCTATTATTAAATGTAAAACCACAGAGGCACCTATAACCATTGTTATGTATTTCCCTTTGATAGCTATTCCTATTATGTCTATTTGGAGTTTATTTGATTTTGTAATGCCTGTCGGTATTCAATGGCTTTACATTCTATTATTAGGCTGTTTTACTCAGGTAGCTCAAGTATCAATGACTAGAGCCCTAACTTCTGAAAAGGCCTCTGTGGTAACACCATACAAATACACAGGAAGTATTTTCGCAGTAAGTTTCGGTATGATTTTCTTTGAAGAATATCTGTCTTGGACCGTCTTTTTAGGAATTATCGTAGTCTTGTTTGGAATTCTGACAAATACTTTCTACGAAAGAAAAGTTCGCACATAAGCCATTTACCAATATTCACATTTATTGGTTTTAATCTTTAAAGAAATTCACACTCTTCTTTGGCTATCCGGCTTAATTTCGTGCTCATGAATTCTAGTACTAGAATAGCATTCCTTTCTATCTTCATTTTATTAGGCAGCGTTGCAAAGCTTAATTCTCAAACCTATGAAAAGAAGACACTTTGTGCAAAAAAAATAGAGAACGTACCTAAAATAGACGGAGATTTATCAGACGAGGCATGGAATGGTGCTGAAATAGCCGGAGAATTTATAACGCTCTCTCCCTATCCAGATAGACAGCCTTATCAGAAAACCGAGGTAAAGATCTTGTATGATAACGAATCACTCTACATAGGAGCCTATATGTATGACACATCACCAGATAGCATTCTAAAGCAGTTAACAATAAGAGATAGACTTGATAATTCTGACTATTTCTCGGTTTCGTTAGGTTGTTTTCAAGATGGTCAGAATGGTTTTAAATTTGGTATCACTCCTTCTGGAGTACAAATAGATGCTCGCCTAGGAATTGATGACGAAGATGAAAGCTGGAATGCAGTGTGGCAGTGTAATACTAAAATTACAGACAAAGGCTGGATCGCAGAGTATAAAATCCCATACGCAGCGCTTAGATTTCCTGATTTACCAGAACAAAGTTGGGACATTAACTTTAACAGAACCATTCGTAGAGTTCGAGAGGAGAGCTTGTGGAGACCCAAAAACCCAGCTATTGAAGGATTTATTAATCAGATGGGAGAGTTAACTTGTATTACCGGAATTAAGCCCCCAGTAAGACTCGCTTTTTTTCCATATCTCACAGGTTATTATGATGTTTTCCCGAACAGTGACGGTGGAACTACCAAAGGCTTCTCTTACACAGGTGGATTGGATATTAAACATGGAATTACTGATGCCTTTACATTGGACGCTACAGTAATACCTGACTTTGGTCAAGTCGCATTTGATGCACAGGTTCTTAATTTAAGCCCCTTCGAGGTTTACTTTAATGAAAACAGAGCTTTCTTCACAGAAGGGACGGAGCTGTTTCAAAAAGGGGAGCTTTTTTACAGCAGAAGAATAGGAGGGAGGCCAATAAATATTGACGTTTTAGACGAAATAGCCGAAACAGACTCTATTATCTCATATAAAACCGAGGTACAATTGTTAAATGCTTCTAAGGTTAGTGGCAGAACTAAAAACGGCTTAGGAATAGGGATTTTAAACGGGATTACTGCTAGAGAAGTAGCTAAAATTGAAGATGCAGAAGGAGCTAAGTATGAGCTAGAAACAGCTCCGCTAACTAATTATAATGTTCTCGTTTTTGACCAGAACCTTAGAAATAATAGTTCGGCTACAGTAATTAATACTAATGTTCTCCGAAGCGGGAGTACTTATGACGCGAATGTGACAGCATTAGAGTTCGACTTAAATAACAAGAAGAACTCGGCATCATTATCAGGAAACGCTGCTGTAAGTCAATTTTCTAATGGAGGACCTTCCAAAGATCCAGGCGTGAGATATGAATTATTCTATGATAAAACTGGCGGGAAGCTAAATTATGGGTCTGGGTTTATGACCTTAGATAAAAATTTCGAGATTAACGATTTAGGCTTTAACACACAGAATAATGTATTCAATGCGAATGGGTATATTAAATGGAATCAGTATGAACCGTTTTGGAAGCTAAACAAGGCTAGATGCGAATTTTCTTGTGATTATAACAGGTTAAATTCTCCAAATGAATTTACTGAGTTGCTCTTGGATTTTGAGTTCTTTGCCGTTAATAAATCATTCACTGCATTCGGAGGAGGAACCTCCCTAAGCCCTTATGGGTATAAAGATTACTTCGAACCTCGAGAAGAAGGAAGGTATTTCAACTGGCCTACCCAACAAGATTTTTCTCTTTGGGTTAGTTCTGACTACAGAAAGATATTCGCTTGTGACATTAGAGGTTGGGCTACCACCACTGGCATAGAAGGGTTTTATTCTGCTAACTATCGAATAGAACCTAGGGTTAGAGTAAGCGATAGGTTAATGTTAAGGTACGTATACAGCAGGCAGAATGCATACAATCAAAGAGGATACGCTGGAGGGGTATTAGTTGATGAAGCTCCAGCAGAATTGGAGGATCAAATTATTTTTGGGAGAAGAGATAGAATCACCCACACGAACGTATTCTTTGTAGATTACATTATGACTAACAGAATGGGGTTCTCGGCTAACCTTCGCCATTACTGGAGTCATGCTAGCTATAAGGAGTTTTACCAGCTTAATTTTGATGGTGGTCTAGATGCTACTTCCTATAATCCCTACAGAGAAGATGGCTCTACATTAAATGACAATAGCTTTAATGCATTAACGTTAGATGCTGTGTTTAAATGGGTGTTTAGTCCTGGGTCAGAATTAAGTGCGGTGTACAAAATCGGAATATTTGGATCTGAAGATGAAGTTCCAGACACGTTTGCAGGAAATTTAGACGACACCTTTAACCTTCCTAATTCAAATAGTTTCAGCATTCGGCTGAGTTATTATATAGATTGGCTGGATATAAAAAATGGCGGACAACGGGTGAAAAACTAACTAGGAAGTAGCTAATCATCAATCATCTAAAATGAGTGTTACTTAGCTCCATCTATTATACCCCACACGAGTTCTTTGCTCATGGCTCTTCCAGCTGCTTTTTCCTTAATCTCAGCAAATGAAATTCTGAAATCACACCCCGCTTTATGATCAGTGCAGCCAAAAGCAGCATTTCCTTTCACCACTTCACCTTTACCACATTTAGGACAGGTCCTGTCATTCGCCTTATCCAAAGGAGCAGAACCCTCAAGTATTAACTGGAAAGCATCATCAAACTTAACCACTCCATCCACTTTGGAGTCTCCAGAAGTAAAGCCTTTTAGTTTTACGGTGCTGCCTTTAAGAATCAGTCGCTCTATCTGTTTATCAGAAATCTTTTTATCCATAAATGAAAACGGGACTCTAAAATCACAACCGTCTTTATATTGATTACAACCATAGGCTGATTTCCCTTTCATTACAGAGCCTTTCGAACACTTAGGACAATTGGCATTTCCTAATCCAGAAGGTTTCGCTTTTTTACCAGCAGGTTTA
>DDEI01000091.1 GCA_002336675.1 Flavobacteriales bacterium UBA1958
TCGATCCCAAATACTGAAGATAGCAGAAAGATTCTTGTCGAGGTAAATTTCATTAATGGCATGGTGCACTCTATGCTGTGAAGGAGTAACTAAAACATATTCTACCCATCCTAGCTTCCCTATATGCTTAGTATGGTACCAAAACTGAAGAAACAAATGCAAAGGAGTAAGCATTTGTATTAGCTCATTAGGAACGCCTAAAAGAGCAGCAGGAATTAAAAATATAGCGAAGAATCCTAAAAGGTTAGAAATCGGTTGGCGCAGAGCACAAGCGAGATTAAACTCCTCACTACTGTGGTGAATCACGTGTAAGTTCCAAAATACATTTACCTTATGACTCAGCCTGTGATTCCAATAACTAGCTAAATCCAGAGATATAAATGCGATAATAAAAGTAGGAATAGTCGCCTCCAGAGTTAGAACAGAAAGATGACCTAAAAGGAAAGGGTAGGATACAAGAATAACGATAAGACCGAGAGAATCCTTCAATACATTAATAAGACCAGAGCTAATACTTGCTACCGTATCCAGTATGGTGTATGTTTGGTTCCGTTTGAAATAACCATAGATCAATTCTATCAGCATAAGAACTATAAATGCCGGAATGGCGATAAGAAGAGCATTTGCGTATGTTTCCATGAGTATTAACTTTCGAATACTTCAGCCATGAAGTTTTTAATTTTTAAGGTTGTTTTATGTCGATTTACACAGTATTGGACTAGGTCTTCTCTTAGTATTATATCAGAAGAGTGATCAGACATGAAGTAGAACTGTTTATTCATAATGTAATCAGAAGTAAGCTTTTTCCCTTTAAACTCTTTAGGAATTAATTTGTTCTTTTCTCCCTGTATGCCTTTTTTAAAATGTTTTATAAATTTTTTGTCAGCTATGAGTTCATGCCACTCATCTGCGTTAAAGAGAATCTTCTCTCTAAGAAATAACAGATTTTCTTTCTGAAGAGAATAAGCTCCTCCGCCTATTTGACAACTTTCCGGAGAAAGTCTCACATAATAGCCAGGATATTCCTTGTTCTTTCTGCCAAATTTAGAGAGTACAGCAGAGCGGTCAGTTTTATAAGGAGATTTATCTTTACTGAAACGAATGTCTTTATTAATTCTAAAAATACAATCCTTAGGATTAGGCTGAATACTTGAGTCAATTTTGTGCAAACCAAGCACTAAATCACTTACGAAGTTCTCGAAAGGCTCTTTTACAGAAGAATGATACCTCGTTCTATTGTCATCCATCCATTCTTTTTGGTTATTTGCAGCCAGCTCTATAAAAAAGTCCAAAAAATCTTGGGTAAAGTGCATTTCTCAAAGTTACAGCGGAATTAGAGAAGAAGTATCCTTGGCTTATAAAAATTTTCAGCCGTTTTCAGCCGCGTTGCAATAATTGTCTGAGGCGCCACTATCCACTCAAATTAGTTCTAGGGTATTTATTGCGCAGTTTCATTGGGTTTTATTCCATCACAGACTAATAATCTGATTTAGAATGAAAAAAAACAGGGCATAAAAAAAGCCTCTCAAAATGAGAGGCTTTTAAAGTCTTAAAACTTACTGTATATATTCTTATAGAACGCTTACGTTAGTTGCATTTAATCCTTTTGGACTTTCTTCGATGTCGAAGCTAACTTTATCTCCCTCAGTGATATCACCGTTTAAGTTGTTAGCGTGTACAAATACATCTTTTCCTCCGTCTTCTGGAGTGATGAAGCCAAAACCTTTGGCATTGTTAAAAAATTTTACTGTTCCGTTACTCATAATATGTTTTATTTAAGCCGCAAAGGTCGAGGAGTTCTTAATACACTCGACAAAAAAACTATTTTTTTTTAAATTAAATCATCAAAAGTCTTTTCTAAATCTGCATACTCGAATTCAAACCCTTGTTTAACAGCTATTAAGGAGGATATTCTGCTGCCGTTAAGTATGATCGTACTCATTTCCCCAAAGAGTAAATGTATAATAAAACTAGGTACATTTAATGGCCAAAACGGTCTTTTTGCTGATTTCGCCAGCTTTTTAATGAATGTATTATTATCGATATGTTCAGGAGATACAGCATTGTACGGACCAGAAAAGGTGTCTTTATTCATGACCTCTAAGTATAATTTACATAAATCTTTTATATGTATCCATGGCATATATTGTTTTCCGCTACCTATTGGAGTTGCTATTCCTAATTTAACTGGAGTATAAAGTTTTTTTAATGCCCCTCCATTTAAGGTGAGAACTACGCCTGTTCTCATTAGGACAGTTCGAATACTCATATCTTGAAACTTTTGGGATGAGTCCTCCCATTTTTTGCAGACGGTTCCTAGAAAATCATCAGCGGCAGAGTCCGTCTCATTAAATATTTTTTCAGAGGTTAAACTCCCGTAGTACCCTGTGGCGCTAGCTGCTATAAAGGCTTTTAAAGGAGTGTTTAATTCCTTGACTTTTTTGGCAAGTAGTTCGCCAGATTTAACTCTGCTGTCAGTAATAATCTTCTTTCTGTCATTTGTCCATTTCCCATCAGATATATTCGCACCTGCCAGATGAAAAATATAATCTATACCATGAAAAGCTTCATCATCTGCTGTTCCTTCGTTTAGGTTCCATTCGTATGCAGGAAAAGCAGCACTTAGGTTTCTGGTTCTGCTTAGGTGTTTTACCAAGTGACCTTGCTCGGCTAATAGGGTGGACAGAGCAGTTCCTACTAGTCCAGAACCTCCTGTGATTAAAACATTAGACATTTTTTTTTGTTAAAAGTAAGTGA
>DDEI01000071.1 GCA_002336675.1 Flavobacteriales bacterium UBA1958
AATATAATTACCTTCTGCAGTAGTGATCTTGTAATTTATGCTTGCATACCCATCAAGAGATTTTATGGCTTTTGCAGATAGGCCAAATTCTTTTGTAAGACTTTCGGGTTTCATTTGGATTTAGTAGGAAGCAAAAATAAGAATTGAGGCTTTGAAGAAATGTATTCTCCCTCATTATAATAATTTCTACCCTTTCACCACAGACATGCCTCCATCCACACCGAAAACCTGCCCTGTAACCCATCCAGACTTACTAGATAAAAGGAATTCGGCCATCTGAGCTAAATCTTCTGGCTGGCCTATTCTGCCTAATGGGTGTCTTTTATCATTGGCTTCTATTTTTTCCTCGTTCGATAATAACTTGCCTGACAAAGGGGTTTGAGTGAGAGATGGAGCTATACAATTCACTCTTATAGTCGGGGCTAATTCTGCAGCCAATGCTCTGGTTAAACCTTCTATGGCACCTTTAGAAGCAGAAACTTGAGAGTGGAAACTGAATCCATTTTGTACCGCTACAGTCGAGAAAAAAACTACAGAAGGAGCTTCAGAATTTTTGAAATGAGGAGTTACGTATTGTAATACTTTTACAGCTCCCACCACCTGTAAATTAAAATCAGCTGCAAAATCCTTAGGCTTAATTCTCTTAAATGGCTTAAGATTGATGCTTCCCACACAATAGACTAATCCATCTATAGTTTCAGGAATAAAATCCAAGTCCAATTCATCATCCATCACATTCAGGTGGTGCATAGAAACCCCAGGAATTACCTCATATTCTGTATTTTCATTATAGGTGCCAGTTACGTTATGCCCTGCTGCCGCTATGTTTTTAGAGAGTTGAGCTCCTATTCCCGAAGAAGCGCCTATAATAAGTATATTTTTCATGATTTTTTATAAAGTACAAACGTAGTGGTGAAGTATCATAAATTTATTTCGGTACGTTTATTAAATAGTCTAATTGAATAATGAGGAGCATTTAGATTATTTGGTTTCGAGTAGTAAAAGAGGACTAACGAAAAGCCTTCAAATGTGGAAGACTTTAGTGTTTTATTTCAAGACCATTTTTCTCTCAAAAGAGCTATCTTCATATATGAATAGAAGAGGTGTGTTGGGCTGGAATGGTGTTTTTCTGCCCAGTAAATCAACTATCCTTATCAGTTTTTTAGGAGTGGCGTTTAGTTCATTTATGCGTGTCGTGTTAGAGCAATCATTATTGCAGTTTTCACTAAAATATATTTGAGAGTCTATGTTGCCTCCTGTCCAATTAGCGGTTGAATAGTTTTCATCATCTACTTCAATACAAGTTAGGTTTGGGTTATCAAATAAATAAAGGGTCATAACGGTATTGTTCCCATTATTAATATTTAAACATTCTAGCTGCTCGCTGTCAAAACAAATCAACACATCTAGAGCAGTATTATTGGACACATCTAAAGAGGTGAGTGGGTTGTTTTCGCAACTTAATTCGGTTAAGGCGGTATTGTTAGATACATCTAATGATGTTAGTGAGTTAAAGGCACAATTTAATTGAGTTAAAAATGTAAAAGCCTCAATACCCGTTATATCTGTAATATTCAAGTCATAGCAATAAATTGACCCTGTAAAAGCACTTGCCTCACTAACTTGAATCTCACTATCGCCATTTGTGTTAATAGAGGTGTTATTTACTAGATTGTTTTTAAAGTTAGCGTCAGGGATATATACATCCTGCCCAACCCCAATTATTGGGAATAGTAGCATGATAATTAGCAGTGTTCTCATAGGGATTTTAATTTCCTCTAAAAGTAGCAATTATTTAAAGAAATATTGAAAGTCAAAAAACAGTCAATTTTAGGTGAAAAAGACTCATTTATGCTTAAAAAGCATCAATTTTTAGCCAAAACCTCTCTTATTTTGCTAAAAAATAAAAATAGGTGTTCACTCTAGAATATTCTTCACCCTTCCAACTAATCCAGTGTCTAACATTACTTTAATCCCATGGGGATGTTTGGGAGATTTGGTTAGTATTTTCATTACGTGCCCTTTGGTTAATTCGCCTGAACGCTGGTGATTTTTCTGCACTATTTCTACTTCTAGTCCTAAGTCTATGTTTTTTCTTTCTGTTCCAGACATAATGAAATGTGATCTAATTATTTTCCGGTGAAGATAATCAGATATCGTTCTTCAGGAGAAGAATGGGAGAGAGAACTTTTTAACTAAAGTAAGCGTCATTTACTTCACAGTTTTCCTTCCGATTTTAGAAGTAATAAAATCTTTTTGCAAGGAAAACGCTCTAGCAGGTGAGTACTCTCTTCCGTAAAATATAATTTGAAGATGTAGTTTATTCCATAACTCTTTCGGAAATAATCTTTTGGCGTCTTTTTCTGTTTGTAATACGCTCTTACCTGTTGTAAAATTCCATCGGTACATAAGCCTGTGAATGTGTGTGTCGACAGGAAACGCAGGAATGCCGAAGGCTTGAGCCATAACCACGCTGGCTGTTTTATGTCCTACCGCGGGCAGTTCTTCTAGTGCATCAAAAGAAGCAGGAACTTCTCCGTTGTATTTGTCTATAAGAATATGACTTAAGCCATAGATTCCTTTACTTTTCATTGGAGATAATCCACAAGGACGTACGATGGATTTTATCTCTTCTTGAGTCATCTTAATCATCTCGTAAGGATTGTCTGCCTTTGCGAACAGAAGAGGAGTTATTTTATTCACGCGTTCATCAGTACATTGAGCACTTAATAAAACTGCTATAAGGAGTGTGTAAGGATCTTTATGATCGAGAGGCACGGGTACTTTAGGGTAGAGTCTTTCCAGTTCGTCGATCACATATTTAACTTTTTCTGCTTTAGTCATTAGATAAATTAAAATTAGAAGTGAGTTTTCCTGAGTGCGTACCTTTTGTTTCTAGCTCTTGTCCTCGGATTAAGGATATATCGTTTGTTTGGCCTTCGAATAAATCGAGCATAATTGTATTCACAATACTAACCTCACTCCATTTAGAGATTCCGGTGTATTCTATATAAATTAGGGTAAGTTCATTATCCACCTCTTTCCCTATATAATTTGCTTTAGCCTCACTCCATCCATCACCAGAGATAATCACATGTTCGAATAAATAATCGAAGATGAGTTCATCAGCATTATCCAGCTCTCTCTCATCTCCCAATCGTAAATGAAATGAATCTGATTCACCCAGCGCCATCTCTAGATCATCTGAGAAAAATCTATACTGAACCTCCAAAGAATTTTCCGCGAAATTTCTCTCCATGGTCATTTTAGTGAAGTAATATTTATGAAAATCAGAACTTTTTGTAACTACTCCCGTAGAGGATAAGAGACTAAAAATAAGTGAATAAGTAAGAAAAATCATATGTATTAGGTTTACCTTTGCGGAGCAATAAATAAATATGAACAAAGTTAACATTACCGCAGCTAAATCACTCATAAATAATGCCACAAACATAGTGGTTACAGCACATAAAAATCCAGATGGAGATGCTGTAGGGTCTGCTTTAGCATTATATCATTATTTAAAAAACAGCGGAAAAAACGTTTCGGCTATCCTGCCTAACTCATTTCCTAGCTTTTTTAATTGGCTTCCTGGAGCTGAAGATATTTGCATTTTTGAAGGAGAAGAAGCCAAGGCTACTGGTCTAATTGAAGAAGCAGATTTAATATTTGCGCTAGATTATAACGCTCTTCACAGAACGGGTGATGTAAAAGAAATTTTAGAGAAGGCAAAAGCTGATTTTATATTAATAGATCACCATCAGCAGCCAGATCAGTTTACAGTAAATTTCAGTGATGTAACAGCTTGCAGTACAGGGCAAATGATTTTTCAGTTTTGCCAGGCTCTAGAAGAAAATTTAGACTGGATAACAGAAGAAATATGCCAAGGAATTTACACGGGTATCATGACGGATAGTGGGTCATTTAGATTTCCTTTAGTAACAGCCGAAACGCATGAAATTATAGCTGCCATGAAAAGAACAGGCTTTAATCATGCCCATGTTCATCAGCAAACTTTCGATACTAATGAAATGAGTAAACTGCGGTTACTTGGTCATTCTTTGAGTAATAAGCTAGAGCTAATAGAGGGTTGTAGAGCTGCTTTAATCAGTCTTTCTAGAGAAGAGTTAGATGGCTTTAATTATAAGCCGGGTGACACAGATGGCCTTGTAAATTATGCGCTTTCACTTGCAGGTGTAAACATGGCTGTATTGATAAAGGAAGGAAATAACATCGTAAAGATGTCGTTTAGAAGTAAGGGTGAATTTGATGTAAATACATTCGCTAGAGAGCACTTTAGTGGAGGTGGGCATAAAAATGCTGCCGGTGGAGCATGCTTCATTTCATTTCACGAAACGGTGAATAAGGTAAAAGAGACTATCAAAAAGTATACTGCTGAATTAAACTATTAATGAGAATTTTATTAGTCATAGGAGTGATGCTTATGTTGGGTTGTAAGGAAGATATTCAAGATAAATTTAAGGATAATCCCGCCAAGATCAACATGGAAGAAGTGCTGATACAGCAGCAGAAAGCCATGATTAAAAATGACTCCATAATTATAGCTCATTTTCTAGAAAAGAAAGAGATAGAAATGGTTCAGACAGGAACTGGTCTGAGATATACCATTTATGAAAAAGCAATAGGAGAACTCATTCAGTCCGGAGAGAGAATATTTTTGGAGTATGTAATTACTGATTTGGCTGAGGACACGATTTACTCAAGTGAAAAATCAGGTATAATGGATTTGGACGTTGACTTTTCTTCTGCAGAATCTGGCCTTCATGAATTGGTCAAAAATATGAGAAAAGGAGAAAAAGCATTGGCTGTGCTTCCTGCACATTTGGCTTATGGCTTAGCTGGAGATGATTATAAAATACCGGCTTACACAACCCTAGTTTTTGATGTTAAAATTTTAAGATGAGATTTTTAGGGTTTTTTATATTGATTTTATTATCAACATGCATTAGCTCTGAATATACCCGTCTCTCTGAGCGTATTAGTAAAAAGTTACTGCTGTTTGGAGAAGGAAATAAATCTGTAGGAGAGGCCTCTTATTTGGACATAAACTTTAGCACAGAAACAGTGAGTAAAGGTGAAGACTTAAAAGAAAACAGCCATTTGTTATTATCTGATTTTGATGTTAGTATGTTTGGGAGTCCAACATTAAGTAGCGATATATCTAAATTAGTGGCGGGGGATAGCGTAGAATATATAGTCACATATTCTGCGATTAAAAACAGCATTTTAGATCAATTTATAAATGAAGAGGTAGTCCTCACCGACACCCAAAAAGTATCCTTAAACATAGGTTTTAACCTAGTCATGAGTAAGGAAGAGTACATGGCTTTCAGAGAAAAAGAGGTAAGAACAGGGCTGGCTTTAGAAATGGAGCTGATAGAAGATTATATTCTAAGTGAGGGATTGTCTCGTAGGTTAACTCGAAAAGGTGATTTATTCTACATGAAAACCTTAGAAAATACTTCCGAAAAAGTGCTCTCTTCAGATGATCTAGCCATATCATATACTTGCAGTTTTATTAATGGGCATGTGTTTAATAAGGTCTCTGAGGAAGAGCCTCTTTATTTGAATCTTTCCTCTTCTGACCAGGTGATTAAAGGAATTGAGTCTATTCTTAAAGAAATGAATGAAGGAGAAGCTTGCAGAATTATTGTCCCATCCTATCTAGGGTTTGGCGCAAACGGTTCTAGCGATGGAACTGTTCCTCCTCATACACCTATTCTGGCAGATGTTAAGGTCGTAGAAATTATTAAAAGTCAACCGTGAGAAGCATAGGTATTATACTAGTATTTGTGTTACACTGCTTTACACTTCATTCTCAAGAAAACATGGGAATAGCGAATAGTAACTTCTCGCCTACGAACACGATTTTTTTGAACCCTTCTAGCTCTGCAGATTCAAAAGCGTTCATAGATTTCAATATTATAGGTGCTTCTACCTATGTATTAAATGACTATGCTTACTTCAATGATAATTTATTAGCTATCTATAGGGAGGTAGCAGCAGGAAATGAAACAGAGCCAAGATATGACCTCGGTGCAGCTCCGTTTTCGGCTTATGTTGATGTTCAGATTCATGGGCCAAGTTTAAGCGTTTCTTACGGGAAGTTTGGTGGGGGTCTATTTATGAATCTGAGAAGTGTCGCCTCTGTAAGTGGAGTCCCTGCTCATCTCGTTAATCATGCTACGAATGGCTTTGATTTCGAAGATCAATTGGGTAATGACTATACAACTATCAATGCGAATATAGGTTCTTTATCTTGGTTGGAGTATGGAGTTAATTTTTCATATATAATAAGCCAAAGTATTCTTGATATGTACACTTTTGGGGGGAACTTAAAGTATTTAAATGGTTTAGCTGGCGCAGGAATAAATGTACAAAAATGGGATTATCAAGTACAAAATGATTCTATATTAAACTCGTTTGAGTTCGAAGGAGAATATGGCCTTCCCAATATACCAACTGATCAGGCAGGAGCTTCTGGTCTTTTAGGAAACGGATCTGGGGTCGGTTTAGATCTAGGGTTTAATTATAAGAAAATGAAGAAGAGCACCCAGGGTTACCTTCCTCACGTGGCAGGGCAATGCAAACTAAAAGATTATCAGTACAAGTTTGGGTTAAGTCTTTTAGATATAGGAAGTATAGGTATAAAGAACGGCTTCTATAGAGAGTTTAGCATTGAGAATTCTGTAGTTTGGGAAAATTATGGTGGCACTGACCCGGAGGAAGTGGTTGAAATAGATGAATTGGTAAATAAAGAGCTTTTGCGTTTTTCTAGTGATTCCGAAAGCAGTAGTTATCGAATGGCTCTTCCTACAGCATTGAGCGCCCAGTTTGATTATAATTTCGGTAAAGGGTTTTATGCGAACTCTACTTTAGTCCATGGATTTTCTAGAAAAAGAAAATTAGGCATAAAAAAAAGTAGCACGTTTTCTATTACCCCGAGATACGAGAGCAGACGACTAGAGGTAGCTTTGCCATTGACCATTCAAAATTATCAAAAGCTAAGATTAGGTGCTGCCATAAGAATTTATTCAGTAATCTTTGGTACGGATAATCTAGGTGGTTTAATGGGAGGTGGAAGGACGTATGGAGCAGATTTCTATTTTAGTTTTAAGTACACCATGTTCAAACCATGGTATTGTAAAGAAAAGTTAAATCGTGCTCCAAAAAGAAAAAAAGCTGGAGTAGCCTGCCCTATTTGGTAGATAGAGAAAACAATAGATTTATATTCATCAGCGCCTCTATGGGGCTAACCAAGGGGTGTTTCTCATTAATTGTTCTAAATAATCTCTAGAAATTAGGCTTAAGTAGATATTTCTGATAGAAATTATCTATTTCTTTTACTGCCTCTTCAGCTGTATCTACCATAACGAATAAGTCTAAATCTTTTTCAGAGATATTATTCTCAGCTTCGAGTAAGGTGGTCTTGATCCATTCAATTAACCCAGCCCAGAAACTCTTACTCACTAAAATAATGGGGAATCGGGCTATTTTAAGAGTTTGGATTAATGTTAATGACTCAAAGAGTTCGTCTAACGTTCCGAATCCACCAGGCATTACAATAAACCCCTGTGAGTACTTGACAAACATGACTTTTCTTACGAAGAAGTAATCAAAATCAATACTCTTATTACTATCGACATAAGGATTGCTAGACTGTTCAAATGGAAGGTCAATGTTCAGTCCTACTGAAGTCCCGCCGCCTCTTTGAGCTCCTTTGTTACCAGCCTCCATAATCCCTGGACCACCTCCAGTTATAACCCCGTATCCTTTTTTGGTAAGTAAAAATCCGATATCATCAGCCATTTGATAATACTTATTGTCTGGTTTAGTTCGAGCAGAACCAAAAATAGAAACACAGGGTCCGATTTTTTGCATTCTGTCATAGCCTTCTACTAGCTCCGCCATAATTTTAAATATGGACCAGCTGTCATTGGATTTAGTCTCGTTCCATGTTCTCTGTCTAAATGCGTCTCCTATGTTATTATCTTTCAAAAGTGGTAGTATTTAAATTTCATAAAAAATGCTGGCGTGTGCCAGCATTTATATATTCACTAACTATTTTTTATTCTATAAATCTTCAAATTTCACATCAGAAAATTCTTCGTCAATCGAGGTGTCTTCTGAGGTTTTTTCAGCACTCTCTACTTTATCCATTGGTGATTCTGTAGAGTAGTTTCCTGAGGATTGAAGCTCTTTGATTTTGTCTACAGTTTCGACTAGTCCGTCAGAGAATTTATCGAAGTCTTCCTTATAAAGAAATAACTTGTGCTTTTCGTAAGAGAAATTACCTTCATCATCGTACTTCCTCTTACTCTCAGTAATAGTGAGGTATAGATCGTTTCCTCTTGTCGTCTTCACATCAAAAAAGTAAGTACGCTTTCCAGCTCTTACTGCTTTTGAAAAAATATCATCTTGATTGTTCCCGTCTGACATATTTATAATCTTTAAAATTTGTTCTTACTGTTTTCAAATGTAGAGAAATTTATGAGAAACCAATAAAATTGTACAGATTAATGCTAGTAAGGGGATTACCTAGTCAATGTGACATGGCCATTGTATTCGTGAGGATAGCCAATAAAGTCCGTAGCTATTATTTGATAAGTATACGTGCCGTTGGGGGCGTAGCTTGATCCACTATTCACAGAGCCATTCCATCCTTGATTTTGATCTTCAGTTTCGAATATAACTTCTCCCCATCTATCAAAGATTCTAAATTCATATTTAGATACGCCTACAACTAAGGGTTTAAATATTTCATTTAGACCGTCATTATTTGGCGTGAATGTATTGGGAGCGTAGAATAAATGACCCTCCACAGTTATCATGGCAGAAGCTACATCAAAACAGCCGAAATTGTTTGTAACAGTTTGAACTACTTCTAAAAATCCTACCTCTTCAAAATCATGCGTTGGGTTACAATCTGTATTGAAAACACCATCTCCAAAATCATAAAAACAGGAGGTTTCGCCAGAACTTGTGCTTGTGATATTTACTGTCGGCTCTAGATATGAAACAGTGTACAAATTTGATTCGAAGCCAGCTGTAGGAGTAGGGTATACGTTTATTATATCTTGATAAGAAACAATGACTTCATCTGGGCATCCACTACTAGAAGTAACTAGCAGAGTAACGTCATAGACTCCAGGAGCACTGTATTGATGAGTAGGATTTACCTCTGATGATGATTGCCCATCACCAAAATCCCAAGTGTATATTAGTTCAGATTCAGACTCTGAGGCATTGAAGAAATTAACCGTAAGTGGCGGACAGCCCTGATCTCCAAAAAGGAAGAAGTCTGGAATGGGGTTGGCTACTATAGAAATATTTTGACTAATTATTTTAGTGCAATTGTTTTCTGAGATGGCCAGATCTACTTGATAATTACCAGAAGAACCCCACGTTACATTGTTGACAATAGGCTGGTCAGAGCCTATAGGGGAGGCGTTTAGACCAAAGTTCCAATTTATTGTAGAGGCTTGGGAATATAACCCTAAAGCCTGAAAGTCAAAGCTGTGTCCATTAAAACATTGTGGGTCTGGGGATGTGAAAAATGGGTCTAGCAATCCTTGAATTGAATAAGTTGATGATGTTGCGGATGGGCAGGTATTCTGACTGAAAACCTCTAAATTTACTGTATAGTCTCCTGAATCCGGGAAGGTAAATGAAGGTTCGAATGCTCCGCTAACATCATTATCTGATCCAATTACTCCGAAGTCCCAAGAAAACGCCTCTCCATTTGTAGATTCATTCTCAAAATCAAATGTAAACCCATTACAATATAACGTCTGACCATTTAAAATCGCCTCAGGTTCTTGTGGAACTGAAAGGCTATAGGTTGTGACAGATTCGCAGCCATTCTCTATCACTGTATAAGATAAAGCGTAATTACCAGCTTCAGGAGCGTTTTGAGTTAATGTTGAACCACTGAAAGTCTCATCATCAAATTCGGGAGTAAAACTCCAGATAAATTCAGACTCGGGATCATAATTATCTGACCCTGTAAATGTATATTCAGGAGTTCCATCATTACACTCAAAAGTTACGCTTTCTATTAAGGCTTCTAATGGAGGATAGGCATTATAGATATTACTCGTCGTATCAGCGCAGGGCCAAGTAGGATTTGCTATTAAAGTCACTTCATATTCACCCTCTGCCGAGTAAGCATAAAAAGGGGAATTTATAGAAGAGGTGTCCTGACTAGAATTGGGGTCACCGAAATCCCAAAAGAATGAACTTGCATTAAACGACTCATTTTCGAATTGAAAAGAAAGCCCATCACAAAACTGAGTTTGATTAGGAATAGCAGCTATAATATTTGGGTCACAACTAGTAACTTGGTATTGAAAATCTCTCATAGTTGTGTTAATTAGCTGCCCGTTTCTGTATTCGCTGACGCAAATACCCACGGCATACCTTCCTAGCTGAGTTGGCGTTCCTGTCATTTGTCCTGTTACTGGGTCTATTTGGAAATTAGGCTCTGAGGCGACCTGAATTTCGTTAGAATACCCCGGGCCCCATAAAACTTCATTAAACGGTGGGGCAGGTGGATTAGGTGCAGGATTGTCTGGGTCACCACCAAAAAATGGTGAACATAACTCATAAGACAGTAAATCTCCATCTATATCCGTAGCTGAATGGTCAAAGAAAAACTGACCTCCTAGGCACATGGCCACGGGAGGTGTATTATTAAATATGGCAGAATTATTTATTCCTTCTGCATTAGTTTCTGAACCAGGAATGGTAGCCCACATGGTCATTCCTGTATCTCCTGGATTTACTAGGTTTGCTATACTTTCGTTTCTACAGCATCTTTGGTAGACCAAATCATAACCCCCAAAAACTGGAGGAAAATTAATAATAGTTCGATAAACCACTTGTTGAATACATAAGTCAGGAGGAAGAATGAAACACGGGTTTTCTAAGCTTATAGGAACAAAAGAAATTTCCGCATCGCTTAGTGATAAATTTAATTCATCAAGAAAATTTCCATTATTATAAACCCCCACTAACGCAAAATCATCAAAGCCCGTTCCTAAAGTATTTTCCGGACCACAATCTCGGTAGACTATTAAAGTGATTTCATAAGAATCGCCAGCTAGCTTAGAATAAAAAATCTCACCACCTACAATGTGCGTTGCAACGCTACTCAATGAGATAAACAAAAAGGACAACACCAAAAAGATTAAAGGCATCCTTCTTAGGGAGTTAGGTGTTATTTTTAAATTATTCTTCACTTCACTTATGTTCAAATATAGCTTTAATAATTGACCTTTTTGTCCCATAAAGACAATCAAAAGCAACTCAAAGTTGCATGGCTTTTGGGATAGCTTAAATCATGATAATTTGGATATACATTTCCAGTTATTCTTAGCTAATTAAGGGTGAGAAATCACTCAGTATGGCGTAATAAGGTTTAGGGAAATAATTTTTAATTAGCTAATAGCTCCGCTACCAATTAGTTCATCATCAATATACCAGGCAGCAAATTGGCCTTTCGCTATACTTTTTTCGGGAGTTGGAAATACAATATATAATCCACCTGTCTTTTTTAAAAGGGTCGCTTTCCTTAGCTTTTGTCGGTATCTAATTCTCACAGAGTACTCTTTTTTCTCCCCTTCTTTTAAAGTCATATCTGCTCTTAACCAGCTTACGTCTTCATTTTTAATTTTAAGGGCATTTCTATATAATCCATGGTGATCTTCCCCTTGACCCACATAGAGTATATTTTCTTTGGTATCAGTTCCCAATATAAATAGAGGGAGTTTCTTTCCGCCAATATTTAATCCCTTTCGTTGACCTACTGTGAAATAATGAGCGCCAGCGTGAGTTCCTATCGTTTCCGGGCTTAGTGCTTTAAAGTTTGTTTCGGAACTAATTTCTTCTAATTCATTATCGGTGAAACCGAAGCCGTATTTTTCAGTCAGAGGCTTGATGTATATGGAATCTCTCGCTATTTCTTTTACTTTTCCTTGTTTAGGCTCTAATTCTTGTTGAAGAAAAACGGGTAGTTTCACCTTTCCGATAAAGCATAATCCCTGAGAATCTTTTTTTTCTGCAGTAGCTAATCCATTTTTTTTTGCTATTCTTCGTACTTCACTTTTTTGCAAATGGCCAATAGGGAATAAAGCTTTACTTAATTGTTCTTGATTTAGCTGACATAAAAAATAACTCTGGTCTTTATTCTGATCAGCTCCAGCCAAAAGTTGGTGTATTTCATTTCCCTCAGTGCTTTGAACAGTGTCTTTTTGACAGTAGTGTCCAGTAGCGATATAATCGGCATTAAGTTGCAACGCCGCCTTTAGGAACAAGTCAAATTTTATTTCTCGATTACATAACACATCGGGATTCGGAGTTCGGCCTTCTTGATATTCCTTAAACATGTAATCTACTATTCGCTTTTTATATTCCTCGCTGAGATCGATTACTTGAAACGGAATGCCGATTTTTTCGGCTACTAAAATAGCGTCATTGCTATCTTCTATCCATGGACACTCATCATCTAGGATAACAGAATCGTCATGCCAGTTCCTCATGAATATTCCTATAACATCATATCCTTTCTCCTTGAGTAATAATGCAGCTACACTTGAATCAACTCCACCAGAAAGACCTATAACCACTCGTTTCATTTGGCAAATTTACATCAAATTTTAAGTAAGAATTCGTCTATTGTTAATTAGGAAGGATTCTTAATTAAGCGGTTTGATTCCATTATCTATATGTTGGAGGAGGAAAGTGAGAATGAATTTATAGATCGTACGCTTTTAATTGATGATTACCCGAACTCTATATTCATTTTGAGAGAGTTTAATAATTTTATGGTTGGCACGCTTTAAAAAAAAGGCTTCTTATTCAGTGGAAGAAGCATTATCACTTTTAGACCATTTCCTGGGATTAGATTATGTCGACTTGAAATATGCGAAGCAATTCAGTATTTGATTTTTTACAAGACTATGAGGTAAACGGCTATTCAATTTATCCAGCTACTATTTTTTTGTTCTCACCTTTTCACGTCATCATAATTAAAAAGAGGTAGCCATGTCATTCTGCTGTTTTTCAGACTTCAAATTGATTAGTGCGGAAGGCCAGTATCTAGAAACCTCATCGAGAATTGAAATTTAAAATCCTTATGCAATAATGTGTTAGGCTCTGTTTGGCATTAATTATTGTCTATCTTGCGGCAACCTTTGTAAAATAAACCCGTCTATTTAATGAGTTCTGAGAAGTCAGAGTTTATAGAGTTAGCTAGGCTCTGCGCAAGCGGAGATAGAAAAGCACAAGAAAAGCTATATAGATTATTTTATGGAAGAATGCTACCCGTTTGCATGAGATATGCAAAAGATTCAGAGTTAGCAAAAGATTTACTGCAAGATGCTTTTATTAAAGTGTTTAGTAAAATTAAATCTTATGATGGGGTGGGGTCGCTTGAAGGATGGATAAGACGAATCATGGTGAATAACGCCATAGATGAATTTCGGAAAAAGAAAAATGACTTTTTTCTAATGGAGTCCATTGAAAATGTCAGCGATGCCGAAGAGGAGGAAGATGTCGATAACGAAAAGGAAATTAAGCTGAAAGCGAGTCAAGTTATAGAGGCTATGCAAGAGTTGAGCCCGGCATACAGAGCTGTTTTTAACATGTTTGTTTTTGAAGAAATGACACATGCGCAAATAGCCGAAAAACTTGGGATTAGTTTAGGTTCGAGTAAGTCGAACCTATCTAAAGCCAAAAGAAATTTAAAGAACATACTGTCAAAAGATCTTTTAGGATGAAAGAAAGTTTTAACAATTTAGAAAAAGGGATGAAAGAAAGTCTTAATGACTTTGAATTGCCTTTTGACAATAAGCATTGGGAGGAGTTCGAGATGAGACTTGACGGCAAGTACGCATCTTCCCTAAATACAGTGGCTGCAGCGATCGTTTCAGTGGTAATTCTCATGTCTGGAATTACTTACATTATCTTTTCACCGGGGATTCCTGAATCCGCTCAAGAAGTTTCTGAAGTTCTTGAAGAACGTCCTGACTTCTCTTTAAATACTTTAGATTATGATGAGGTATTATTAGAATCTCGTGTAATTTCACTTGATGATGGTAAGGTTGCGTTAGATGATGGCCAAACAGTTATGGAGGAGGTAGGTAATGACATTGATAATAGCAATAAAGAAATTTCAATAGCTGAATTACAGAACACAATTCAAGAAAAAGAAAACACATCTAAGGCTAATTATGTTCCAAAAGAGGAATTTGTTGAAGAAACCGAGCAGTTGGAAGAAAAGTCCATAAAGGAAATTGAAAAAAATGAATCTCCAATGAGCACGTTGCCATTTATTATCAGCTCCGCGGTTGAGATTTGTGCAGGAGAGAAAATCGAGTTCAAAACTGAAAATATTTCAGAGGCTGCACGTTTTCTTTGGAATTTTGGTAATGCTGATTTCTCTACGGAGACTAATCCTGTTAGAACATTTAACGAGCCTGGAGAATATAATGTAACACTGATTCTTTCGAAATCTACGGAGAAAATTGAATCGAAAATTATAGTATTGCCTAAACCAACGGCTAAATTTGCTTGGAATGAAGGTACTAAAGGCCAAGTGAAGTTTTCTAACCTTTCTGAAAAAGCTGATGCGAGTTATTGGCAGATAGATGATGAATTTACTTCTAACGATATCAATCCAACTTTTGAATATTCTAAGGCCGGCAAAAAGCTCGTGACGCTCAAGGTGCAGAATGAGTTTGGCTGCAGTGATTCTAGCTTTAGATACATTAAGTTAGCTGAGCCAGTAGAAGTTTTGGCACCCAGCGCTATCGCACAATCTGAAAACTTCTTACCTAGCCTAACAGATCCTAATTATGGTCAGCTGATGTTTACAATCCATAATATGAAAGGTCAGCTCATTTATGAGTCTGAAGAAGGTCAGCCATGGAAAGGAACTATGCCAGATGGAACATATGCTGCTCCTGATTCTGAGTTTGCTTGGTTAGTTTTAGTCAAAAATCATTTAGGAAAAGAAATTTATTCCGACAGCGGAAAAGTGAAAATTTTACCTTAACCAAATAATGAATAACTCAAAAAGGGTCACGCAATCTAATCTGTGCGACCCTTTTTTTTCATTATTGATAGTACTTTTGTTGAGTGAATAAACTATCAAGGTGTTTATATCCAATGTGTTTTCTCTCTTTATATTTCAGGTTACCCTTGGTTAAGAATTCACTTTTGCGAATATGAATTTGGGAAGTACTCCTGTAAGTTCTTGTTTTTCATATGACGGAGGGTGTGAGTTATCTATACCGGAGTTTGTGTGTATTTTTAAACGGTTAAATGTATTTTAAAGGCGAATTAGCTCATTTCAGAGGTCATGTGACCTTAATAAGATAGGAATTTTATTAACTAAAAGTTGTTTTTTATCTGTGCAACTTTATTGATCTTAACTTTGTCTTCTAATAAGAAATTCAAAGAAGAAAAATGATGAAGTTAAAGAGTTTGGTAGCTGTTTTTTTTATGATCACCTCACTATTAGCGTTTTCTCAGAATTATGAGATTAATAACGAGGCAGTCACAGCTTGTGGGGGTTCCTTTTTAGATGACAGCGGTGGTGCTGGAGATGCTCCAGGCACTTCAGGTGCAGATTACACAAATACGTCTTATACATATACTATTTGTCCAGATAGTCCAGGTGATGTAATTTCCGTTGACTTTGCTCTCTTTAGTGTTTATCAAAGTGCCAATCCAAATAATAGCGATTATTTAGCTGTTTTTGATGGGAATAATACAGGAGAAAATACTCTAGGTAGTTATACAGGCGATGCTTTGCAGGGATTGTCTATTACTGGAACCGTGAATAACACCTCTGGTTGTTTAACGTTCGTTTTCGACCCTAGTGGCACAAGCCCTGGTACTTTCGCAGGATGGGAAGCTATTATTTCTTGCACTACACCTTGTGCTAACCCTACTTCAGCGTCCACTATTTCTGATCCTATTCCAGATTTGGACAATAGTGTTTCTGTTTGTCTCAATCAGCCAATTTCATTTGAAGATAATGGTTCTTTGGCTGCGGTTGGATTTACGCTAGACAATTACATATGGAACTTTGATGATGGAACGATTGTAGAAGGCGATCAAAATGTCGAACATGCTTTTTCTGAGCCCGGAGAATACATTGTTACTTTAACTGTTGAAGATAATAATGGATGTCAGAATTTAAATCTAGTTCCACTTCAAGTATTAGTTAGTACAATTCCCATTTTTAATACTGATTTTTCATCGGAAATTTGTCTGGGAGGAGATGGTTATGTCAATGGGAATCCTATTCAAAGTCAATCTTGGACAGCTTTGCCCCCGCAAGTAGTTGCTGGTGAGACTTATCTTCCAGATGATGCTGGAGCCTCTTATACATCCGAATTGGTGTTTGACTTTTTCGATGACGGACAGACATTGGATGATTGCGATGATTTATTGAATCTGTCGATTAATATGGAACATAGTTACATGGGTGATCTTCAGATCCAAGTGAACTGTCCATCTGGAAATACTGTGGTACTAGTAGAGTTTGGAGATGGAGGAGGGGGTACTTTTCTTGGAGAAGCTCTTGATGACGGTGGTTTAGACCCTGGCGTCGGCTATGATTATAATTGGGATCCAGAGGCTACCAATGGAAATTGGGGCGATAACTCAGTTGGTGTAGATATTTTGCCGGCAGGAACTTATGAGAGTTCTTATGATATGTGTGGTTTAGTAGGTTGTCAATTAAATGGTGAATGGACTATAGAGATAATTGATAATATTGGAGCAGATAATGGGTATATTTTTGAGTGGGGATTAAATTTTAGTCCTGACATTATGCCTGGAATAACAACTTTCACACCAGAAATAGGCTTAGGGTTAGACAGTACTTGGGTAGAAGGGCCATTTATAACGAACACTTCTTTAGACGGAAATTTCTTAGATATTATGCCTCCATCTCTTGGCGACTATGAATATGTATTTAGTGCTGCAAATAATTTTGGATGTACTTTCGATACTACCATAGTTGTAGAGGTTGTTAACGGTCCCCAGATAATTCTTCCTGAAGAGTTAGGGTTCTGTGGCTCTGAATTTGATTTAGTTTCAGAAATAATAAATGATTTCGATCAAGGGCCTTGTAATTATACTTTTACATTAAGCAACGAAAACGGCAATTCATTTGATGACTCTCAAGTTGAGATATACATTGATGGTGTTTTATCTGAAATATTGACAACATTCAATGTTGAGCAAGAGTTTGAGGTTCCTTTAAATACAGGTGCGGAAATATCTCTTGTATATGTATTTTCATTTTGGGGTGAGGTAACAGGAAATTTTGTGACTATTACTAATGATGCTGGTTTTGAGATTTTTAATAGTGGCTCTGGGTTAGCGGAGGGTGAGATATTTACTGATATAATATATTGTTCCGGTCCTGGTCAGGTTCAGTATTCATGGAGCCCTACAGATGGATTAGATAATCCAAATGCACTCTCAACATCGGGAGATAATATTGTACCTACAACATACACACTCTCGGCTATTCCTGAGGGGCACCCTGGATGTGAAGCTACTGCCAGTATTTATGTGTTTCCTCAAGTAATTCCAGAACTTGGAGAAGATTCAGGGATAACTATATGCGCTAGTTCAGATCCTTTCTCAATGTTTCAGCAGTTGGACGGAGCACCTGAAGAAGTAGGAACTTGGATAAACTCTGCCGGTGATGTTGTGGATGACGTATTTGACCCATCATCTGATGCTGAGGGAGTATTTACTTATTTATGGGAAGGTCAGGATTGTCCTTCCTTAGAAACAGAATTAGAGGTGACATTAGATCTTTTAGAATTAACATTAAGCAATGATACCTCTGTCTGTCAAAATGGAATAGCTTCATTGGAAGCCTATTTTAGTGGAAATGCAGGACTTGACGTAAATGTAGTTTGGAACAGTGGTTTGTACAATGGAACGAGTATAGAGGTTCAACCATTAATTAACCCGACTGTTTATCAGGCGCAAGCTTTTTATGGAGATAACTGTGTTACTAATACAGATGAAATCATAGTAACTACTTTACAGCCTCTGCAAATGTCTGGTTTTTTAGATGAAGTAATTTGTTTAGGTGATTCAGTATTAGTAAGTGCTCAAAATGAATCTGGAGGGTTGGAGCCATACACGTTCACTTGGACTTCTATAAGTACTGATTTGGTTGGAGAGTCAGTGGTTTTAGAACCTATACAAACTACTACCTACTGCTTAGAAATGAATGATGCCTGTGAAAGCACACCTATAGAAACATGTTTTGAAATACAGCTTAATGAGGTTATCTCTCCACTTTTTATTGGAGATAATTTAGTCGGGTGTTCACCAGTTACGGCTAATTTTATTGGGTCAGCGACAGATTTGAGTATTGTAAATAGTGTTGTTTGGGAGTTTGGAGATGGCACCACATCAAACAGTATAAACCAAGCGTCTCATACGTATGTTGAACCTGGAGCTTATGATGTAAGCTTAACTATTACAGGCACAGACGGGTGTATGTATGAAAGCTCACAGCAAAATCTCGTAACTACATATAATGTTCCTAATGCCGAGTTTACTGCTGATGAGCTTACAGTAGTTCTTCCTAACAGTAATTTTGTCTTCGAAAATTTATCTTCATTCAATGATTATAATTATTGGACATTTGATACTTATGGAACTTCAACAGAGGAAAATCCAGA
>DDEI01000067.1:0-24368 GCA_002336675.1 Flavobacteriales bacterium UBA1958
AAAGGTTCTAAACTAGATGCACAAGTGCACGTGGGTCATGATACTCAAATAGGAGAAAGATGCTTGATGGCAGCACAGGTAGGAATATCAGGATGCTGCATCATAGAAGATAACGTTACTTTATGGGGGCAGGTGGGATTAGCCGCTGAAGCAATCATTCGATCTGGAGCTGTGGTATTAGGCAAGGGTGGCATTATGGGGGAGCTGGAAGGTAACAAAACGTATATGGGCGCTCCAGCTATAGAGGCCAGAGCTAAATGGAGAGAGTTGGCATTAATACGCAAGCTTCCTGAAATAATAGAGGAATTACAAAGCTGAGAACACCCTTAATAAAGAGTGTTAGATATTAATTTTAACAATGGCAAGTAAAGTAGACAGACTTATAGAAAAAATGAAAGTGAAAGACTTCAAGCTGAAGTCTATGCTGGAAATCACCAAGGCTATAAATGCTGAGGCGCCTACAGAAAGACTACTCAGTCTATTTAAGAAAGCTGCGGTAGAAGAATTGGGCATAGATAAACTTCTCCTTTTTTCATTTGATGAGTCATGGAAATGTATTCTTAAAATAGGAGTTACAGATGAAATTTATGATGTAAAGGATCAGTCGTTATTTCATGCTACAGATTCTATCTCACTGTCTACCGGAACTGGAACTAACGAGTCTTTTGACATAGTTATTCCAGTGCACCATAACAATGCGCCAATAGCTTATCTACTGGTAGGTGATCTAGCCGAGGAGGACCTTAAAATATCCCCTGGTATTAAGCATATGAATTATATTCAAACGCTTACGAATATTATAATAGTAGCTATCAGAAATAAGTCGCTTGCTCTAGAAAATATAGCGCAGCAGATGGTAAAGAAAGAACTGGAATTAGCAGCAGATCTCCAACAGCTATTGGTTCCTAATAAAATAGAAAGTACCGGCGAGCTAGACGCGGCAAGCTTCTACAAACCGCATGCTCAACTAGGAGGAGATTATTATGATTTCGTTACTCTAGCAGATGGTAGAAAAATGTTCTGTATAGCAGATGTAAGTGGAAAGGGAGTGAGTGCTGCTTTTCTTATGAGTAATTTTCAAGCGCATTTACGCGCCATATTCAGATACACGAATCAGCAGCTGGAAGATGTAGTGCGAGATCTCAACAAAAAGGTTAATAGTAGTGCCATGGGAGAAAAGTACATCACCATGTTTATAGGCCTCTGGGACAATAAAACTCGTGAGCTGATTTATATTAACTGTGGTCACAATCCTCCGCTGCTAGAAAACGGAACTAATAACATCATAGAATTAACCGATGGATCTGTGGGCCTAGGCATGTTAGAAGAAATTCCGAGTATTAGTGAGGGTTCTGTTTTCATTAAACCTAATTCTAGACTGATCTGTTTTACTGACGGACTAGTAGAGACAGAAAATGATCAGATGCAGGAGTTTGGAGTAGAACGCGTAATAGGAATTCTAGAAAAAAATCCTATAGCTGACTCTGAGCAAATAAATAGTAGATTGATAACAGCAGTAAATAATCACCGCGGTGAGATGCCCTTCATGGATGATACGGCTATTCTTACACTGCGGTTTACTTAGCAGAATATTCCTTTTCGGGCAAGTGAAATAAATCTAATGCCACTAGTATGGCCGAGAACCCCCAAAACACACACGATATTTTATCAGTGTCTAAAAAATTATTCAGCACTCCGTGAACGTAGTAGGTGAATAATCCAAGATAACAAGTAATAGCGAGCATTTTTACATGCCCATTAGGCAGCGCGTACACCACTCTAAATGCTGTAATGGTTACCGTTATTAGTATAAACAAATAAAGTAACGGGCCCAAGAATCCCATTTCTGCCAGAGGTCCGAGATATTCACTGTGCGCATTTCCTGCATCTCCGCTATCTGTAGTAATTATAGTTTTATCAGCGGAGCTCTGAAAAGGCGCATATTCAAATGCGTAGCTTCCAGGCCCCCATCCTACTATAGGCCTTTCTTCGAACATTCTGAGCGCAGCGTTCCATCTGTTTAGTCTTTCCAGATTGGATGCATCTGAACTAATATTAGAGATACTTTCTACATGCTCACTAAAGCTATCTGAACTATCCTGCTTGTTTCTTTCTAAATCCATTAAGACCTGCTCTATGGTAAAAAACACAAACACTCCGCCTAAGGCCGTAAGAATAACCAGTGTGGATAATTTCACCTTGAAATACATAAACAAGCCCACTACTCCAGCAGCTATAAGACTGACCCATGCAGCTCTGGTATATGATAAAATAAGTGCTGTTACGAATATGGCTAGTGCTGGAACTAAAAGCAGCTTAGTGGTCGTCTTTAGCTTATCTGTAAATAGCATCCCCACGAATGTAGGCAGTGTAAATGCCAAAGCTGCTCCGTAAGAAGTATGATCATTAAAAAAAGGAGTCATCACCCAGTGCGCTGGATCATGCTCGAAACCTTCCATAGCATGCCTCGTTAAGGTATAGAACATTACGAAAAACAGTGGAAACATATATAACCAGAAGTAGCGATCTATATTTTTTATGTTTTTAAATAAATGGATTGCTATAAAGAAAAAACTCACCACAAACCAAGCTCTACTAATTAAGTATTTAAACGACACTAGAGGCTGGGAGCTAATAAAACTGGTGATAAATATCCATAAGAAATAGGCGTAAATACACCAACTAACAGGATGTGCGAAAATCCGCTTATCTATAGTTGTATTGGCCAGCATTTTCACAATAAACAGAAGCATAACTACTATTAGTAGTGGCTCAGTGGGTAAAGACAAGCCCGCGCCCTCGAATCCCAAATCATCTAGATTTACCGAAATAGGAGCCATAAAGACTATCCCTAACAATAGGTAATCCATCTTGTAGAAAGCGAGTACCAATACCAGCATTACTATAGGAATTAGACTGAAATAGAAAAACTCAAATCCAATAGCCAGTGCCTGCAATACTGCAAATAAACCGCCTATGGCATAGATATATTTAAGGTTGATGGTTTGCAACGCTTAGCTTAAAATTCTATCTTACCCTGAGCTCTAAGAGCAGAAATATTTTCCCAAAGAAGGAGAACAATTACAGAAAACACAAAAGCAGAAAGGACTGACATTACACAAATAAGCCACCTAACCGGATAGGCCTTTTTATCAGAAATAGAAGCGCTATTAACAATCTGAGATGCCGAAATCTGAGAATTCATATCGATGCCAAATCGCTCTATATTTTTCTTAAACCTATCTTCTCTATCTATAATATTTTCTAACGTTCTCTCTAAACTAATGAATTGTACTCCAAACTCAGAGAGCTCTCTCATTCGTTGATTTAGAATTTCGGCTTGCTTACTTCTGCCTTCATTAATAGCAGTAGCATACTGCTCATTTATTCCCTCTAACTGAGTAGTGTAATCATAAACTCCTTTATCTCTAAGGTCGTTTAGCCCATTCTCTATTCCTAGCTTTTCTCTCTGTAATGACTCATAGCCCGCGACAGCATAACTATATGCTTTCTCAGCCATTCCGTTTCTTAATCGAGCCGAAACTGTATCTAAGTAAGCCACTACATCATTAGCTATCATGGCAGCCGTATCAGGACTGTGATCAAACACCTGTAAAGAAACAGAGGTGTATTTAGTAAGCCTAGCAGAAATGTTTTCATCATAGGTCTCCCCCATAACAGTATTAGCTCCAGGTTCATCCTGTTCTATATCGTAATGTTTCCAAAGATTATATTTCGTTATAATAGCAGTTCTAATCTGTTCAGAGTTTAATAACTGAAGCATCTGCTCGGCCACATCTTTATCTCCGAATTCTAGAATGTCATCATTAATGACTTCCTCTGTAATCTGAGAACCCAGTGACACCTGCGGTACCGCAAAGAATTCTACTGTACTTTTATATTTTTCCTGTATAGTGAAAGCCGCTATAACCGAAGCTACACCCGATAGAGCAGATATAATTAAGATAGGCCAACGCCATTTATAAAAAAACACTACTAGATTAAACGATTGAAAGTAACCTGATTCTTCAGGGTTTTGAGCTGGAGTATTCTTCTCAGTCATAAGGTCTGTAAATTTGTGCAAAAATAACACACACAGTGAAACTTCTGCTATAGTTTGAATTGGTCAAAAAGTAAAACTAAAAACGTTTACTAATATTGTCATTATTGAGTAGTTTTTTTCACTTCTTTCAAGTTGAAAAATACGCAAGTTTTATAAGAGCGTTGCAAAAGATGAGAGAAATGCCAATTCTGAAATTTGAACGTTTATTTTTGGGCTATCCAATACGATAATCATATACTGCGGCTTATTTCACTAACCTCTATTTTACAGGGGGTAGTAAATTTAGTCAGAATAACATTTCTGAGGAATAAAAACACATGAAAATAGCTATTAACATACGTTTAGTAAGGCCCGATGGTATGGATGGTATGGGCTGGTTTTCTTACGAAATAGTTCGAAGATGGGTCGGGTGTTTTCCTGAACATGAATTTATTCTACTCACCGATAAAAGCTCTCTGAAAAAACAAATTTATGGGCCTAATGTTCAGCATAAGATTCTAATGCCCCCTGCCAGAAGATTATTTTTAATTAACTGGTGGAACTCAGCAGCTAAAAGTTATGTAAACAAAATTCAACCCGATGTTTTTATTACTCTGGACGGGCAGTATGCTCACCCTATAAATGTGCCTGTGCTAACCGTTATTCATGACTTGAATTTTCACCATCATCCTGAATGGATGACTGAAAAATTGGCGCATTTCTATAATTCGAGCTTTCCTGAATGTGCGGCTAATGCGAATAGAATAGCTACGGTTAGTGCCTATAGTAAAAAAGACATCTCTGAGAGTTATGGAATAGCAGCAGATAAAATAGATGTGGTATATAATGGGTTTAATGAAAAGCTAATGGCAGTTCAAAACACTCCTCAAAAAGAAAATCCCTATTTCTTTTTTATCGGCATTCAGGTACCTAGAAAAAATATAGCTGGTCTCATAAAGGCATTCACTCTTTTTAAAGAAACATATAAAACTGATCACCAATTAAAATTAGCTGGACATGACTATATGTGGGATGAAGAAATGAAAACTGCGCTGCTTACAAGCTCCGTTAAAAACGACATTATTCTCCTCGGTAGAACAGATTTTATAGATATAGAAGATCTCTATGCTGGGGCAGAGGCACTTCTTTACATTCCCCATTTCGAGGGGTTCGGTATTCCTGTATTAGAAGGTTATGCAGCCGGACTTCCTCTAATATGCAGTAACACCACCTCACTCCCTGAAGTGGCTGGAGAAGCTGCACTGATGTTTTCACCTACAGATTATAACGGAATAGCTCAGGCTATGTACCGAGTAACCACAGATAAAAATCTAAGGGAAGACATGGTTCTAAAAGGGAAAAAACGATTAGAAATATTTAACTGGAAACGAACATCAGAAGCGCTTTGGAACGCTGTATTAAAAACTGTGGCAGATGGCTCTTAAATTTTCTTTCTATAAAAAAGGCATAGAAGCAGGATGTGATGAAGCCGGAAGAGGGTGTTTGTGCGGACCTGTTTTTGCGGCAGCGGTCATTCTAAAAAAAGGGTTTAAAAATTCTGTGCTGAATGATTCCAAAAAACTAAATAAAAAAAATAGAGACGAACTGCGGATTATCATAGAAAACGAAGCTTTAGCATGGGCTGTGGGAATAGTGACAGAGAGAGAAATAGATGGCATAAATATACTCAATGCTTCTTTTCTGGCTATGCACAGAGCGGTGGACCAGCTTTCAAAAAAACCAGGACTTCTGCTCATAGACGGAAACAGATTTAATGCCTACGACAGGATCCCACATGAATGCGTTATTAAAGGTGATGGAAAATACATGAGCATAGCGGCTGCTTCTATTTTAGCCAAAACACACAGGGATGAGTATATGTATGCTCTGCATGAGATTCATCCTGAGTATAATTGGAAACAAAATCAAGGTTATCCTACTAAAGCACATAGAGCGGCCATAAAAGAATTCGGCCCTACCGAATCTCATAGAATGACGTTTGCTCTTCTGCCCAGAGAGTCGGAAGAGGAACAATCGAAGGATTGATTTTTAGGAAAAAGAAGTAAGTCTTTACTCCACAATAGTTACATGCCCTATCGATATTTTTCGGCCGTAATTGTAATCTTTATAGGATATTCTCCAAGTATAAGTATCTATTATTGGTTCAAAACCTTTGCACCTTCCATCCCAACCGTAAGCGGGATTATTACTCTCAAAGATCATCTCTCCCCACCTATTAAAAATCTGCATATTAAATCCTGCTACTAAGAGCCCTTCTGCTATAAAGACATCATTTATTCCATCTCCATTGGGAGTAAACGAATTAGGGACATACAGCGGACCTTTGACCTCTACCAGGACGCCATCATAATTCTCACACCCAAATTCGTCTATGACATTTAGAAAATACCAATGATTGACCGATGGGTAAACTGTCGGTTCTAGACAAGTTAAACAACTTAAATCTTCATGAGAACTCCACGAATAATCTTCGGTGCTAACACTTCCCATTAAAACCGCTGTATCTAAGAACATGACCTCGATATTGGGGCCGGCGTCTACCAGTGGTAATGGAAGCACTGTAATAATGGTGGTGGTGCTGTCTTGACATCCATTGACATCAGTCACTACTACCTGAAACTCTGAAGTATTCTCTGGCGACACAAATGGAATTTCCACCTCTTCTCCAGTCGTTAGATTAGTCCAGTTATATACCGCGCCTCCTCCAGCAGTAAGTAGAATGTCATCCTCATAACAAATAGAGTCTGGTTCCATAATAATAGCCTCCGTTGTTCCTAATTGCACTAAAACCTCATCTATCCCTTCACCACACACATTATTTATTAAGACTTCATACAATGTGGTGGCTAATGGGTTTACTACTACGGACTGAGTAGTGAAGTCTCCTGGAGTCCAGAACCAACTGTCACCCGCATTAGCACTTATGGTTAACTCCTCTGATTCACACACGAAAAGTGGTCCATAATCATCTCCACCTGGAGCTTCTTCTAGAACATCTATCGTTACCGATTCTTCACCCTCGCACCCCAGAGAAGTGGCAGAATAAAGCGTATAGGTAGTCGTTATTTCTGGGCTCACAGTAAATAAAGCCGTTTCACTAATCACTATTTCATCTTCGTTCGTCCACTCGAATACTGTTCCCCCTAATGCAGTTAAGGTGATAGATTCTCCCAAACATATTTCTTCTGCTGCCGCTATTTCTATTTCTAGCACATCTACCTCTATAGTCGCTGTTACCGTTTCTTCACTGCATACATTTAAGTCGGTAAACTGTATGGTTACTGTTTCAGAGGGCTGAATAGAAACTTCAGATTCTATCAGATTTGGTAGAAGTGGATTTATCTCCCAGTACGCATTTTCAGTTCCCATACCAATAACAATAATCTCTTCTCCCTCACAAATGCTCGTTGGAGCTATTATTTCTGGACTTACATCCCCTACTACTTCTATTGTCACCTGATCTACATTCCCATCCAAACAACCTGTATTGTCATTTCCAGTTAAAGAAATAATATATGTACCAGCCTCGTCATAAGAAATCGATGGGCTATCCACTAAACTAGTTTCATTATTACCAAAATTCCATTCGATATCTAAATCCTCATCAGAAAGATTGGTAAGTTGGACTTCATCATCTAAACAAACAATATCTGGGGCATCTAATCCTATTTCTACTTCTGCTCTTCCGAGATCAAACTTAAAAACACCCAAATCACAGTTGGCCGTATTATTCTGATTACTCCAGGAATTACTAGTAGATGGAAAGTCACTGTTAGAGCCACAACCCGCACAAACTGCTTGATAAACGACCCCATCTTTACTGAATTTACTAGTTCCTCCATCCACATGCTCATTACTAATCCCTCCACCAAAATAGGTGGCGTATGATAATCCTGTAGCCTCTTCTTCCAATACGATTAAGTAAAAATCACTCCCATCTGTACTAGACTGATATGCATCTGAAGTTATAGGTAATCCATTGGTCGTACTCGAAATGGCTTGACTAAATCCATTGGTAACGCCGCCCCAACCAGCCAAGAAGATTTTATTACAGTCGCTCACCAAAAACGCAGTTGGAGAGATATCTACCTCCCCACTTCCCGTTCCTATAGTAGTGCTCCATAAAGATGTATTTAGATCATTCGTTAATTTATGAATAAACTGTCCACTATTAGGGTTAGAATAAACCGGGCCTTGAATAGGATAGTTTCCATTAGTCTGACCTACCACATACACATCATCATCTGGGTCTAATTGAATAAAATAAGCTTGATCATAATTACCTGTTCCCATATAAGTGCAACCGAGAATAGCGCTCCCAAAAGAGTTAATCTTGCTTACATATCCACTAACACCACCTGGATTAGTAGCATTAAGTACTCCTGCAGAAGTGGGCAGATTCGAACTATTGGTTCCTCCCGCCATATAAATATTTCCTTCTGAATCTGGCTGCAAGCTATACCCGCTATCATCTGCACTCCCTCCGAAATAAGTTGACCACTGCAGGACGCTTAGATTAGAATTCATTTTAAACACCACTCCATCTGTAACTCCACCGCCATAAATAGATTGAGCGCTTAAAGCTGTTGTAGGAAAATCTGGAGAAGAAGTAGATGTGGTAATATAAACAGATTCATCTTCGTCTATAATTATTTCACCCCTAAATACATCTGCATAATTATACTCCAAAAACGGGGATTCATTTAGCCCGTCATTTCCAGTTCCTCCCACAAACGTGCATGCTACAAGCCCTCCGTTTTCACCATCTATCTGAGCTATGAAAATATCACATCCATTATCATGATCTCCCAAAGAAGTCGAAATATCAAAACTATTCCCACCATTAAAAGACGTATCGTAGGCTCCAGAAGTAATAGGAAAATTAGCAGACCCTGTTGTTCCCATAACGTAAATATCATTATTCAATGAGGAAATTATACTATGAGGCCTTTCATTATCACTCCCTCCGATGTATGAACTGTAAAGCAATTCGGATCCATCTTCACTAAACTTAGTGATATAAGCATCACTGTAGTCTCCACCGAATGTAGTTTGGAATGCCCCTAGTGTTGTAGGGAAGCCATTAGAAAAAACATTTCCCCCAGCAATTAAATTTTCATCTTGGTCATAAGTAGCTGTGAACCCAAAATTACTAGAAGTCGAACCCGTACCTGTAGATAAGATTAATTCAGGATCTATAATTAGCTTGTATTCATGGTTATAATCTCCTATTTCAAAGGATACTATTCCATTTTTAAGGGTGTAACTGCTTTCTATATTTATAATTTTACCCGCTATAAATTGATAGGTATATGGCTCTGATTCTGTCACAGTATTCACTTTAGTAGTGATTACTAATTCGCCATTTATTAACCTCACCTCACCGGCTCCATTAATGTCTAGCTGAATATCTTTAGGATTTGCTCCTGGATTTATGATAAAATCATACTTCAGTGAATTTCCTCCTTGATAAATAATCATGTCTATACCATCATATAGATTACCATAGTCCACTTTATCATAAATCTTTACTCCTTCTGCCCATTTCTCAGGGTTTCTATCCAAGTAATAATTATAAAAATGAGACTTAGGTTTTATTCCTGAGGGTTTTATTGCATTGCAATGCAGAAAACGAACTTCATAGGCATGCCACCAAAATTCTGTTCTAGGTTCTAGCTCTTTAGCGCCAGGATGAATATACTCTAACAGCTTTGGCTCGTAGAGGTTATAAGTGATTCTATCCTCTCCTAAATAGAGAAAAGCACCATTTATCTCAGAGCGAAAAGCTGCTCTATCATCCCACTGCCCTTGGTTTTCTATAAATGTAATTTGTGAATTCAACAGAGTAATACTGGAGAAAACTAGAAAGACTACAAGTGCGATATTTAAGAATTTAAACTTCAAGTTGTTTATAGTACAAGCAAAGACGCAGTTTCCCCGAGTACAGTTGCAAAGTATAAAGATACAACAGCCAAAAAAATCAGATTTCTGACTTCTAGATTCAGTTCAATTTTTCTGCCAATATTCTCATTTCTACAACAGGCGTGATGCCATCGTAAAGAATTCGATACACAGCCTGGGCAATAGGCATATCTACATCAAACTTTTTATTCATTTCATAGATGCTCTGAGTGGCATAATAACCCTCTGCTATCATATTCATTTCTAGCTGAGCTCCTTTTACTGAATACCCCTTTCCTACCATCGTTCCGAAAGATCTGTTTCTAGAATGAGGAGAGTACGCTGTAACAAGTAAATCACCTAAATAAGCTGAGGATTTAACATCTCTATGAATTTCGTGCACCGCGTCTACAAAGTCTGAAGTTTCTCTTATGGCTGCACTGATTAAAACAGCTAGGAAATTATCTCCGTATCCTAATCCATGACATATTCCTGCAGCCACAGCATAAATATTTTTTAGAACCGCAGAAATCTCAGCTCCGAATACATCGTCACTGGTGAATGTTTTTATATATCTGCAGGCTAAAATATCAGCGCCTAGTTGGGCTGTTTTTTCTACTGGGCAACCCAGTGTCAGATAACTTAATTGTTCTTTGGCTACTTCCTCTGCATGACATGGCCCACATACGATTCCTATGTTATCATAAGAGGTACCAAATTCTTTGTGAAAATACCGAGCTGGAATACTATGGTATTCTACCACCATTCCTTTAATGGCCGAGAATATGATTTTGTTCTCCATTCCTTTCAGCTTGAAATGCTGAAAAGTAGTGTCTAAGAATGCTGCTGGAATAGCTATAAACAAGATGTCTGATTTATCTACTACCTCTTGCATGTCACTGCTGATATTAAGTCTGTCTGTATCAAACTGAATAGCTCTAATGTACTTAGGGTTATTTCCGTATGACTGAATATGCGAAATACTTTCTTCATTTCTCATCCACCAATTTACCTGCTTCAGGTTATTGGTTAGAAGTTTCACTATGGCTGTGGCCCAACTTCCTCCTCCTAGCACTCCTACTTTAGTGTTTTCCATTTTTATAATCGAGTTAAAACAAATTTAGGGATAGACAAGTAATTCGCCATTCTTTTATTTTTTAGAGTTCAGAGATTCTTTTAAAGATTCTAATGAATTTAACTCTGGAGCTATTTTTAAAAGCCTAATGCCCAAATAATAGACCGCTGTAAAAATGACCGATTTTATACTAATTTGAATAAATGGTTGTGTTACAAAATCAGGAATAGACATAAATATTGCAACGCAGATCAACTGGAGTAGAACTAGCTTTAATAGTTCTTTAGAAACAGGATGGCAGTGAAATTTTCTATAAACGAACGATAATTTCATGATAGAATAAAGAAGAATACTGAGTGCTGTAGCAGCCGCTGCTCCATTTATTCCGTAGCTCCATATTCCTATGAAATTAGTAAAGACACTTAATCCGAGTAGAATTAAGTTTAACCTGAGGTTATACCTGTAGTGCTTGGAGTAAACGATATAAGACCCACTGATTCCTCCGAGTAATTGAAAAATCTTACTTAACCCTATAAAGAGAATCACCCAAGTTCCGGTTCTAAATTTCACCGGCAGAAGTAATAATAGCGAGTCTACATTAGTCCAAACACCTACAAAAATGAATCCTCCCAATAGCATTCCATATAAACTGGTCTTCTTATAAGTGGGCTTTAATTTCTCGAAATGGCCAAGTCCTATTTCCTTACTTACAATAGGGTTAACTATACTCAGCATAGATTTAAAAGGGATGTAAACGACTGAACCTATGAAGAAAGCCAATAGGTAATCTGCCGCATATTCTAGATCTAAAATGAATACTATCATGATAGTATCTAACCGCTGCATAATTACACTGGCTCCTTTGTCTAATATGGAAAATAGCGCATAATCCACCACCTGCTTAATATTCTCAGTCCTGCGTGCTATTCCTAATTTTAGTCCATTTTTTAGTGCTTGAATAAACATCACCGCAGCGATTACCACATAACTGCTCACAAACAGCCAAACCACGGTAGTGAATGAGATTAATTCGAATAGGTATAAGGAGGCTATGGCTAAATAGGAAATTTTAGTGAACGTATCCTGAACCACCGTAAGTTGAATGGTTTTGAACCTGGCTATTACAAATCCACCAAAAGAATTAAACGCTATGAGAGCGACTGTGAGCACTAGAATGCTGCTGTAATACTTTTCTACAAGTAAGGCATTACTCTCGCTGAGTCTGCTGAGTATGAAATCTTGGAACAAATAATATCCACCGCCAAAAACAAGGGCTCCTGCTGCACTAGCCATAAGAACTAGACTTACTAAATCATTCTGCTGCTGTTCAGTTTCTAACTTAGGAATCCGATTTATAAAAATAGACTGACTACTAAATGAAAAAAGCTGAGAAGAAATAAGAGCTATGGATAAGGCTAACCCTAAGAATGCCCATCCTTCTTTAAAATCTTCAAAAGCATTGGGAAGAATAAATACATTATTCACAGCACCGAAAACGACACCAAAAAGGATAAGAGCTGCATTTCTAGATGCTTGTTTAGCTATAATACCCATTTATTTATTTTCAAATTCATTCTGTTTAAACATGGTTTATACTGTTATCTCATCAAGGCATTTAGCCATTTTTCCGACTAGCACAGATATATCGTAGTCTCGAATTTGACTGTCTATAGGGCCATTGAACCCCCCTTTCTCATACTTAACGAACATCTCTCTTAAATAGCTTTTTATCTCTGCCTTTCTCTCATACTGGATATTGACTCCTGCCTGTGTTTCTGATAGAATTCCAGAAATATCACTCCCCTGCTGACCAAGTGCTAGAATATTTTTCCTCAGCGCTAAGTACTCAAAAATCTTAGCAGGAATTCTCCCTTGAGCATTGGCCTGCTTATTTAGTAGAAGTAGCAAAATAGAACTGCTCTTAGCCGTGGAGAGTGCTTTATCTCTTTTTACATTTCCAGTAAGTTCTATCATTTCGGAAATGCCCAAGCTAGAGGCTATTTCTACTACTTTTTTATCTACAGATCCTACTAATCTTAATTTGAAATTCTTTTTGAAAGTTTCATTTTCTACGCTTAGTTCAGCCATAGCCTCCAGTAAGAATTCTGGAAGTCTATCATACCCCAAAATACCTATGTGAGTCATTACACATCTGTCCTCCTTTACCTCAGCTATATTCTGGTAATCATCTTTATCATACCCCCACGGAATGACCTCACACTCTTTAGCTCCTATAGATTCTAAATCATTTTTCCATGAAGGACTTACTATGGTGATTTTATCTGCTAGCTCGAAAACTTCTAGTTCCTGTTTTATATGTTTACGCTCAGCTCGCTTACTTAGGTTGAAAAGTTGAAAATAATCTACCTGTGTCCATGGATCCTGAAAATCTGCTAGCCATGGAACACCATGTGCTTTCTTTAAAAGTGTGGCTATCCTGGTATTGGAATGTGGAGGCCCATTGGAAATCATGGCGTCTACTTTATTCTCCTGAAGATACTTATTTAATATTTTTACCGAAGGCTTAATCCACATAGCTCTGGCGTCAGGTATAAAGAAGTTTCCTCTTATTTTAATAGCTACCTTTTTTACGAAGCTCTCTTTTTCTTCTTTTACATAGAACACGTTGTCCATGCCTTCTGTTCTCTTTTTACCTCTAAGTAACTTATAGATTCCGTAAGGTTCCCAAATTTTTCCTTTTATAATTTCAATGTCCGCAGGGATGTCTTTAAAGTTACTTTCATCTTTATGATCGTAGTACTTTTTATCTGCCGTGTAGATGATGGGTTCCCAACCATGCTGCCTGAGGTATTTGGCTATTTTCAAACATCTTAAAACGCCTATACCCCCTTCAGGTGGCCAGTAATATGTTATGATTAAGACTTTCTTCACGAAAAACGGAATCTTTAATTGAGTACTCTCAAAATTAATCTTATAAAAACGAGATAGAGCGCGTTACCAATTAGTTTTACTCTAAAATTGTTAAATGCAGATTCAGAGAGCTATATAGGGTTTTTACTTAGCAGAGAATGATAGATAATTCCTATTCTCTTCGCTATCTTCTTAAACACATCGATGAGCCAGTTTTGGATGTAATAATCCTTCTTTAATAGCTGAGGAGTATACACTACTAAATGAATCCAGAACATCAAAAAAGCAGTGGTAGCAATCATCAACAGGTACAGGTATGAAGTACTTCGAGACTTCATTTCTATAGAATCTCTTCCTAATGAAAATGCTGATTTAAAGAACCAGTCAATCTCCATTTTATACTTAGGCACCAAATGCTCAACGACTAATGAGGGGTCATAAAAAATCTGAACACCATCCTTAATCATCCTCATTTGAATTTCAGTTTCTTCTCCATATCCAATCGAATCTCCATTCATTCCGATGGAAGTATTGAACCCCTGGTATTTCTCTAAAAGTGCTTTCTTGAATATCATCTGAACTCCTATAAGAAAGGATGGAGAATCTACTTTGGAAAGTGAATCATGCGGAAGAGAATAGGAACCATATTCATCTTTATACCAGCTCGGTTTTCCAAACTTGTACCATGGAATAGCTCTTCCTCCAAAAACATCGAAGGCTGAATTTTCTATGTGGTAAATTATTTTTTCTATAAGTCCATCTGTGACTAGAGCGTCATCATCTAAATAATAAACCCAATCAGATTTAGCTTCCTTAAACGCCCTGTTTCTTGCAAAGCTTAACCCCTGCGTAGTTTCTGTGACAGAATGAAAATTGTGAATTTGGTCTTTATACTTTTTACAAACCTGGAGCGTAGTATCAGAGGAGTTATTATTAACTACCAATACTTCTACATCTGCATACTGCTCTTTCCTCTTTAAGATAGAGTCCAAACATTCATCGAGCACTTCTGCTCGGTTATATGTGCAAATGCAAAGGCTTAATTTCATGAAACTTCTTATACTTTTTGGGCAATGATTCTGATCACTACTGGATCTTCTGTTTTATAAGGTGCTAGACCTTTAGACTGAAGCTTATACAAAATGTTAAATCCTGCTTCCTCTAACCTATTGGTAAACGGCTCAATTTCTAAAAATCTTCTGTAATGATCAGTAACGTATGCGTTTTTAGCCACTTCTGTTCCTTCACCACACAGCTCATCAAATATACTTCTTACCTCGATGAAAAACAGCCCGTTCTCCTCAATAGAGCTAGAAGCCCAATCTAAGGTGTTTATCTCTTTTTCTAGCGCTACAGAGTGCAGGCTAAATCTAGAGTATACGTTCTTGACTTTTCCTTGCTCTCCTAGATCAGTAAAATCACCTGCCTTAAAGAGAAGGTCTTTTAAATCACTAAACTCATCGTTTAGGAAGCCTACTTCTTTTTCACACTGGTCAAATGCCGTTACTTTCATTCCTTGCTTGGCAAAGAAAACACTGTCTCTTCCGTTTCCACATCCAATTTCGAAAAGAGTATCACCTTCATTCAAAAATGGCATCACAAACCTGGCGAAGAATGATTCGTCTGTTGGGATTTGATGATTAGAATAATAATTCTCCCAGAAATTTAAGGACTCACTCATGGTTTAGTATTTATAATATGTACAGTTTTTATCTATAATTTCCGAATTCAGAGCTGCGTCTGGTGTATACCAATCTTTCACTTTAATGGTATACTCTCCGTAGGTATCTTTTAGTCGCTGGTCGGTATCACTCGGTATGTTTACTTCCATGTTTTGCCATTGAATCTTTTTAAATTCATTGGCTGAAGTAAATAATTCTCTTACTACTCTATTTTTATTTTCATCAAACGGAAATAAATGGCAAATCATGCCATCTTCCTTCTTGGTAAAGTAAAATATATCGAAGCTCACTCCTTTATATTCATAGCTTTCTTCTATCCCGTATTTCCCGTCTTCGATTTCAAATTTATGTACCTTTTTAAACCCCTGCTTTAAAAGCGCTGCTTCTGTTTTTGGAGAGAAGTCCTCTATGAAAACACCTACATCGATATCTGTATCGTGAGCTATTAATTTTCCGTCTCTGTAAACTCCTAGTAAAGTGCCAAATTCCAACCAATAAAAAAGACCGATTTCTGAGAGAGCTCTATGAGCAGCTAGCAACACACTATCTCCTTCTTTCACGAAATTTTTATTTATAGAAATAAATTTAAACTTATGTATTACAGGCAGGTAAACTGGGCTGAGGACTTTCTTAAGCCACCAACCGTCAGTTCTTTTTTTGATATTTTCAAGGAATAAACTCACTCAAACAAATTTGAATTGGCAAATGAAATCAAATATTCTTATTCTCACAGCTTTTAATCCCATAAAAGCGCTAAATAATGCTCTACCGGACACTAACTAATCTACATAATCACCAAATTTCAGAATACTGATAGATTCAGGATTACTGTGGTGAGAAGCCCTCTTCTCCTCTGGAGGCAGTTTCATAAAGTCACCGTAGAGCAACTCTAAAATAGCGGCAGTTTTAGCAGGAATATTAAACTCCTTAGATTCAAATTTAGCTAGAGAATAAGGCAAAAATGACGAAGTAGAAAAATAGGCATTCCTCTGAGAGTGTACATTATAGAAGTATAACTTGGAGGGCTTCTCTTTCAATATGAAAATATCTACGGCTACTCCTCTTTTTCCATCATAGCTAACGATAGAACTTCTGTCCATAACCTTAAAGAAACCCACATCCATTACTTTTAACTTTAAAGATTCAGGAAGTTGATGGCTTGCCTCTAGAAACCTATCGAAGTCTGCCTGAGTCATAAATATATCTATATCATCATCCCACGGGATAAACCCTTCATGCCTAATAGCTCCTAAAAGTGTCCCGTATGCCAAACAATACTGAAATTTATATTCCTCAGAAAGGGATGTGAGGCAGTCTAAAATTCTTACCCCAATGTGCTTTATTTTATCATCGTTAGAACCAAAAATTTCTCTTTTATCAGGCACGGACTGGTCTAAATTCTGAGATTTAGGTCTACGGTTAATAGCTTTTATTTTGGACTCATACTTTTTTTTATAACCAGATTTAGATAATGTTCTAAGGTATTTCTCGAGCATGAGTGAATAATTCTAAGAATAAATTTTCAGCAAATTAACACTAAGTTTCCTAAATCTACCGGCTTATAAAAAACAGAAGAGAAAGACTGCGCCTCGTATGGAAATAATCTGCTTAATCCTTTAGACAAAAATCACAATACTTGGACTCCTTATCATGCTGGAAATATTCTATTCCGTGCATCATTTCTTGGAATATGATATTGAATGATTCTTTTATCTCTTCACTAAAATCAGTAGTGATTTTTACCTCGGTATATTTCCTTCCTTCTCCTTGCCTCAAATTGATAAGCCCTTTTGAGATGTTTTTTAAAGAGACGTTACCTAAGGTAAATCCTTCACTTAAATACTCTGGAGATGCTTGAACCACGAGGAGACCATACACTAATAATTGCAACGCTTTACCCTTCTTACCTCCGGAGAAATCTAGCAACTCTCCTAGATTCAAATCTCCTTGTTCCACTTTTCCTGATTTATAATCTATTATGCGCAGTTCATTTCCCACGCAGTCTATTCTATCTATAAATCCAGACAGCGTTACGGGCGACCCATCCGGGGTTTGCAATCCTGGAATAGCCGCTTTATACTTCTGCTCTAAAGAGACTATGGTAATGAATCGGCCTTGTTTTTCTAATCTCTTCACCTCAGAAAGCTCCCACTTTAAAAAATTCTGAAGCTTCTGCCGCATCACTAAATATTCCAACTTATTCTCTCCTCCAGACATCACTTCTGTAAGGTTCTGACTCTCCACTTCTGCATCCAACGCAGCCACAGAATTCTTAATAACACCATTTATCTCAGACACAGACAGCACACTGCCCATTAGCGGCTTATAAAGCGCCTCCAACGTGTCATGTAAAATACTTCCCGTAATACTCGCATGTACCACTTCGTCTACCTTATCTGGCTCTTTCAGCCCTACTATATATTTATAGTAAAAGTCTGCTGGGCAACTGATAAATGTATTCATAGCAGATGCCGAAATCCCTCTGGCCAGCAGCGCTTTTATTTTCTCTCGGTGCTCTTCGGTCTTGGTGATTTTAGTTTCTCGTAAGTGCTCAGAACCCGTTTCAGATTGTGCCGTTTTATAGTTAATTACGGTTGGGGAATACTTAGGCAGTTCATGCTCTAGTTGCGTTAAAAACCTGCTTTTTTCATTGGCTACTAGCCCATCTTCGGTTTCTACATAAATGAAATCCACCTTTTTAGCGCGTTGCAATAGCCTATAGAAACTATACGCGAAAACCGCTTCTTTCTCTCTTTTGGTAGGCAGTCCATAAATGGCTTTTAGCTCGAATGGTATAAAAGAGGTTTCAGCAGAAATGGCGGGCATGAGTGCATCTGTAGCACCACAAAAAATCACATAATCGAAATCCAATGCTCTGGCCTCTAATAAGCCCATGATCTGGATTCCACCGTAAGGTTCTCCTAAAAATGGTACTTTCTCATTGTTCACCAGCTGGTCTATAAAATAACTGAGGTTAGAAATAGTATTCAGCTCCTTCACTTCTGATATTTTGGCCTGTAAGCGTTGCAAAAATTGATGTGAAATGGCTATCTGCTCTTTAATGAAACCAGAAAGATAATCGTACTTTCGATAGGCTACCTCTAAAAACTCATTCAGCGTCTGCATCAGCTCGGCTGCTGAAGAAGATTCCATTATGCTGAGCAGAGCTTCTTCTTCGGAAAACAAATTTTTCACCTCTACTTCCGTGAGACCTATTCTGTTTTTCATCAACAATTCCCCCATGCGCACTGCATAAACAGAAGTTTTGAGAAAAAGACTAGAGATAAATGGATCATTAGAAAGGGATTCTAGAACAGAAACAGAGGCTTTTTCTGACTTGGCCATTTCTGTCTTAAGCTTAAATAGCTTGTGTATTCCTCTCCACACCATTCCATCCGTAAGCGGATATCCCATGGTGATATTAGCCTCGTCTATTTTCTCAGGAAGTGAAGAAAGAAGAGGAACCAATAGTTTTTCATCTCCGAGCACGAGCGCAGTGTTCTCACTATTAGTACTCACCAGTGAGGCTGCCACGCTGGTCATTCCTATAGTAGTATTGGCTTTGATGAAGTTGATTTCTTTCTCCACTTTGAAAGAATCCGAAAGCACATGTTTCATATCGAAAAACTCTTCTTGTTTCCTCATGAAATAACCCGCTTCTTGAATTGGGTTATCATGGTAGTAACTATCCGAGTCAGAAATAAGCTCAGCAAGACCTTCAAGTTTTAAGAGTGTAATTAATCTTTTTTCTGAAGCGGAAATAGCGTTCAATCCTACGAAGTACATTTTCTTCCATTCGGTGGGCATATTTCCCTTTTCTAGCTCCTCGATAGCTGCTCTTATGATAAGCCCAGAATAACCTGTTTTTTCTTTTTTAAGGACAGCATCAAAATCAGCCTTCAACCTGCCCAGATAGTCCCAGAATGCTATAAACTGAGTTTGGTCTTTGCTTAAAACGGCCTCATTAAAACTCCAATCTTCTATCTCCTTTATATCCCTTAAATCCGAGAAAACTCTTTGGCCATCCAACAGGTAATTCTCTATCTCATTAAAATCGGTGAGCGCTGTTCCACCCCATTTCAGAAAAGACTCCAAACTGTCATCAGGATTGTTGTTTTGGTGTGTTTTATAAAGGATCAACGTAAGCTCTAGCCTATCTGAAGGGCTAATACTAGATAGACCCTCCACCAGTGCGCTAATACCTTTACACTCTGGAAGCCAGCTAACTTCACCCTTAATAAGGGTTTTTAAGTGGTTATAAATAAATCTGCCCGCCCTCTTACTGGGCACTACTATGAGCACTTTATCTAGCTCATTTTCATGTTTAGAATAAATCTGCTCAGCTACGGAATATAAAAATGAATCAGACATAAAGGAGATAGTTGTTTAGCTTTTTTTTCGGTACTATTATTTGGTTTTAAATCCGTTTTTCACGAAGCTTAAGAACTCCCTGAACACTCGTTTTTTAAGGAATACGTTCCCTATTTCTTGTGTCATAGAAGTTTCTTTTACTGCCTCCTTTACCTCATCTATTTTCTTCTGAATGTTCTGCGGTTTTTCTGTCTGAGAAGCTATTAATTCTTCTTCGGTTACTATGCCCGTTTCTTCTAACATTTTAGCCAGATCATCTGCCTTTTTAAAACTCTTTTTACTAGACTCCATGTAGCCTAGTTTCTCCTCCAGCAGCCCCAGGTTGTTAAAAGACACAGCATCATCTGGGTCTAACTCTGTAGCTCTAGTATAATCCTCTATAGCTCCTTTTACATCTCCCATAGCATCTCTCATATATGCCCTAGATGCATAACGATAACTATATCCTGGGTCCAGCTCTACTGACTTATTCATGTCTTTGATCGCAGATTTAAGGTCTTTTAAATGATAAAAACACACCCCTCTCTGACTTACATATACAGGATTGGTAGGTTCTGACTTCACTACTAAATTAAATAGTTTGAGCGCCTCATCATAAGACTGAGCTTTCATTAATTCTTCTGCTTTTATAAACTCTGGGCTAAAGGATTCCATAGGTTAATTATTGAACTCCGAAGTTCTTTAATTTCCCTCTATTCTTTGTGCTGAATTTATAAATCTTTCCCACAAAAAGACAAGTCCTAAAAAGGACTGAAGGGAATTCAATAAATTGACCCACTAGTTTGTCAATAAGAGAATCTAAATACTTGATATACTATTACAGATTGAGTTAGGAGAAAAGAGCATTTTAGCATTCTCTTGAAGCTATGCCTTAAGTTTTTTTTGTGCAATAAGATATGGGAGCTCTTCTCAGTTGTAGAAATGGATAAGAATAACCTCATCACAGAATGATGAAGTTATTTAAATTTAATGTGTAGTTTATTAATTCTGATCGTTGATATAATCATTCAGTTTCTCTTTATCTGAGCTAAAATCAAAAGCAGCGTTTACTTGGTAATAATCATCTAAATTGTAGCATCGCTTGTAGCCGTATTTCGCAAAGTCAAGCTTATTTTCGCTAAAACTAAATTCATCCATAATTTGTTTGATCTGGTCTACCATCAAACATTTTTTAGAAGTTGCTTGTTTAGCGATAATCATTTTTCCTTCATCAAAATTTTCATCATCAATGGCAGCCATAATACTTTTAATATCCTGAACAGGACTAACACACCCGCCCAAAGAGACCGGCTCTGCAGCTAAAGGAGCTTCATTTATGTTGGTGATTATTTCATTAACATTCATATTGACGTCCATATTACCGTGAGTTTGGTTAGATGCGGCATCAATAATATTCATATCCATTCCGACATTTATGCCGTCTATATTCACGTTCATATTTACACTCTCTGCAGAGGTGTTGGCACCTGTTGGCATTTCTGTACTCACATTTAAACTGATATTCATCTGTGTATCTTCTATTACAGGTGGTTCTGGAACATCAGCTGCTATAGACGAAACTTCTTCATAAGCGGATTCATGATAAGGAATCTCTGTATATTCAACAGGCGACTGACTGAGAGGAACTTGCCCGAAAAACCTCAATTTAAACCCCTTTTTGGTCTCCGTTATTTTAATCGTATTAGCCATTCCCATAGGTTCGAAGTAAATGTTTTTATCGAGTGAAGGAATAGTTTCGTCAGCGTGAACTACTTTTAATCGGTATGACTGAAGCGCAAGGCCTGTGACTTTTACATTGGTCTGAGGTTCTATATTTTGCTTTACTCCGTTCAAGTAAGCGTAAAATGGATTTAAATCTTCACTGAAAATTATCAAGTGACTTTCTTGAGCACCTATCTCACACAACAGCGCCAAGGTCAAAATAGATAGCGTAAATATTTTTTTCATTGTTTTTTGTTTTTTCAAAGGTCTTCCCCTTTTCAAAATACTTGCCAGTTTGGGGACGAATCCATTTTTAGCTGTGCTAAATTACAATCTAGTAACACTTATATCTAATGTTTTTTTTAATTTCCCCCAATGAATCCAAAAAAATTCCCAATTTTTCTTCAACTCACGGCCATGAAAACTTGGTGTAAAGTGATAAATGACCACTCATTTGTCGAAGTGAAAACATTAGGAGTCTATTTTTCTGTAACCGAATATTCAGATGACATCTTACCTATGCGGAATCACATTATGGATTTGATAGAAGGGCAGGGGGTGGAAATAGTTTCTGAAGAAAAGTTTAATGCTTATTTAAAAAAACTCAAAAAAGAGAAAACGCTTCGGGAGTTTTAGTCTTTATAAATCTTCTTCAGCACCTTTTCTTCATTCTCCCAAGTCAAATATGACACGGCTTTTCTAGCATGGGCCTGCAACTGTTCTTTATCATAAGACTGGAAATAACGAGTGATTTCTTCTGCCATCTCTTTAGGGTTATGGCTGCTGAGTAGTGTTCCCACGTTATACTCGTTTACTATTTTTTTTACCTCGGGCAGGTCGGAAACTATACACGGAATTTCTGCATGTATAAAATCGAAGAGTTTATTTGGCAGACTAAAACGGTAGTTGACATTGGTGTCTTTATCTATACTTATACCACCATCAGAGGCCGCGGTATAAAACTTAAGTTGCTCATAAGGCATCTTATCCTTAAAAATGACTTTCTCTTTTAGCCCCTCATTCAAAACGGTCTCTTTAAGCCGTGGCAGCACATCTCCAGAACCTATAATTAGTAATAAAAACCCATCCATATAGCTCATGGCTTCTACTAGTTCCTCGTTTCCTCTGTCTACATTTATTCCCGTTCCTTGAACTATGAGAATGGTTTTATCTGCAGGCAATCCAAGCGCAGCTCTAGACACTTTCGTGGTGTTTGGCTCCATTCCTTGGGGCTTTTCTTCAGGTATATTTCTCATGACATGCACCTGATTTCCGTATTTTTCTTTATACAGATTGGCTATACTTTCATTCACCGTAATCACCTGGCTCAAGGTGGGAAATATCCATTCTTCTATTCTTTCCCAGGTTCGCTTTGCAAAAGGGTTTTCTGCCAACTCAGGGACTTCTGTGAAATACTCATGGCTGTCATACACCAGTTCTTTTCCTCTTACTTTACCTCCTAGATAAGCTGCCAAAAGAGTATCCAAATCATTAGCATGGATGCTGTGGTATTTTCTAAAAAGAAGAAATAAAAACAAACGAAGATTATACTCAGCATAGAAAATAGCTCCTTTAGTAAAAATTAATTTGAACCGAGTAGTCGGATAAGGTCTTTCTATAGGTCTGCTAGTAGACAATCTTCTTCCTACCAAATGAGGCTCATAACCGAGTTTCATCAAGCTATGACAGACTTTTCTAACGCGCTGGTCGTGCGTTAAGTCGTTGGTAACCGTAACTATGATTTTTTTCTTTCGGGTCATTTCAGAACGCTAAGGTATAAACAGTCGGCTGTTTGAGATATTTAGAAGCGCAAAATAAGCTAACCCTGCTATGAGTTTACATTTGTAACACATGAGCAATCTTCAAAACACCTCACTAAAAGCCTATAATACCTTCGGGATAGATGTGGCTGCCGAATATTTGGTTTCCATAGAATCCACCGGTGAATTAGTAAAAACACTAGCTGAAATAAGCCAGAAAGAACTACTCATACTAGGAGGTGGAAGCAATGTGCTTTTCATGAATGACATCAAAGGTACCGTGCTGTTAAATAAACTGGAGGGAATCTCTGTCGTAGATGAAAACGAAGGCCATGTATGGGTAAAAGCTGGCGGTGGTGTGAATTGGCATGAATTTGTGTTGCACTGCATTCATCAAAACTGGGCTGGAATAGAAAACCTCTCTCTTATTCCTGGAAGTGTGGGTGCTGCTCCTATGCAGAACATAGGAGCTTATGGAGTAGAGACCAAAGATGTATTTCATGAGCTAGAAGCCATAGAAATTTCTACTGGAAAGCTCAAAACATTTTCTAATGCAGAATGCCAGTTCGGTTATAGAGAAAGTGTATTTAAACAGGCGTTAAAAGGGCAGTACCTCATTAGCTCAGTTACCTTTAAACTGGATAAAAAGCACACATTCAAAACTTCGTATGGAGCCATTACTACTGAATTAGAAAACATGAAAGTCACTGAATTTTCTATTCAGTCTATTTCTAAGGCAGTCATAAATATTAGACAAAGTAAACTCCCAGACCCTAAAGTAACTGGAAACGCGGGAAGCTTCTTTAAAAATCCTGTAGTGCCTATTTCACTGGCAGAAAGCATAAAAAAAGAATACCCAGAAGCATCAGCATATCCTGTAGACGATAATTCTATGAAACTAGCCGCAGGATGGTTAATAGATAAAGCTGGCTGGAAGGGAAAAA
>DDEI01000067.1:24717-25546 GCA_002336675.1 Flavobacteriales bacterium UBA1958
GTATGGAAACTGCGGAGTTCACCCGAAGCAAGCATTGGTACTGGTAAACTACGGTGGAGCCACTGGACAAAACATCTATGATTTATCTACAGAAATTTTAGCAGACATCAAGTCTAAATTTGGTGTTGAGCTGGAGAGAGAAGTGAATATAGTAAGGTGATTTCTAATACCCCTCTTTCAACCGCTCCATAATTTCACCCACAGCTGGACAAACAGCAGTGTTCTTTAAAGTCAAACCCAAAATCTGAGTCATGTTCTTTCTATCTGTGTGTGGATATTCTCTGCAGGCTTTTGGTCTGGATTCATATACTGCGCAGTAAAGATCATCTCCTAGAAACGGACACGGAGAAGAATTCAACACGTAATCATTTTCATGATCTAAATGGAGATACTTGTATACCAATTCACTGGCCTTTATTCTAAAATGTTTAGCTAGTCTTTCTATGTCTGTATCTCTAAAAATAGGGCTGGTGGTTTTACAGCAGTTGGCACAATTCAAACAGTCCACTTCCTCAAACACTTCTTCATGCAGTTCATGAAAAGAGACATCTAGCTCTTTAGGCTTTACTTTAGTGAGTTTCTGTTTGAGCTTTTTTAGTGATTTCTGACTGCTACGGGCTTTGTCTATTTTCTGCTGAAGCTCTTCTGATATGGGTTTGTGGATAGACATGTAATGCACCGCTAAAGTCTCACATTTTCATCCATTCCTATCCTATTTCACGCGAAAACTTGTAACCTAAACTAACAATCGTTAGTTTTACACTACATAACGATAGTTAATGGCCTCAAGATTTCACAATATAACGGTAGCAGATATCCAGAAAACTAC
>DDEI01000067.1:25929-26173 GCA_002336675.1 Flavobacteriales bacterium UBA1958
ATTTACGTTTACGCAAGGACAGTATCTTACATTAAGGTCTCAAATAGGCGGAGAGAATGTACAACGGTCATACTCGTTGTGCTCTTCTCCTGATGATAATGCATGGCACGTAGGAATTAAAAAAATCCACGGTGGACAGTTCTCTACGTATGCCAATGATGTATTAAAAGTGGGAGATACGGTGGAAGCTATGGCCCCTAATGGTAATTTCTTTATTGATGTAGAGCCTAATGCAGGAAGAAAC
>DDEI01000067.1:26573-26953 GCA_002336675.1 Flavobacteriales bacterium UBA1958
CTAGAGAACGAACCCAATTCTACCCTCAAATTGTTTTACACCAACCAAACTGCTAGTTCGGTAATTCTAAAGGAAGAAATAGAGGGACTGAAAAATAGATTTATAGATCGTTTTGAGGTGTTTCATTTCTTAACCAAACAGAGCAGAGGAATAGATTTATATAACGGAAGACTGGATAAAGAGAAGTTAGAGAAACTTTGCACCGCTGTAATAGATGTGGAGAAAATAGACCATATTTTTAGTTGTGGTCCAGAGGAAATGATTTTTATGGCCAAGGATTTCTTTATGGCTAAAGGTATAGATGAGAAGAAAATTCACTTCGAATTATTCACCTCATCTGCTACTAAAAAAGGTCTAAAGAAAGAGGTAACCGAAGAAAT
>DDEI01000073.1 GCA_002336675.1 Flavobacteriales bacterium UBA1958
CAAAAATTAAAAACATTTAGACTAATTAAAACCCACTCAACTGAGTGGGTTTTTGTTTAGTTAAGATCTGTTATTTGATAGGGCTTATTATTTTTTAGATGGTCTATCCTCTCAAAAAATTAAAGGAATTCAATTACTGGCTGAAGCACCTCTGTTATTTAGAATCATTATAAGTAATGAAGTTAGTAGTGATTTAATGTTAAGGGTGTATATTTGATTTTCAACTAGACGCAACAATAAAAATGAAAAAAAATCTACTATCTGTCTACATGCTTTTTTTTGTAGTTATAGCTAACGCACAATTAGTTAGCTTGGAGTTTGAGGAGTTTTATGTACATGACGATACCGAGTACTTAGATGCCCAAATGGGAACTGTTAATTTAGACGGATATGTTACTTACCGCCTTTACGCAAATGTGACAAACGCAGATGACTATGTTACAGCTGTGTCAGGAAACGTAGATAACCCATTGTCCATAGAGTTATCAGACCAATCAGAACAATTCTTTCATCATCTGTCTGGTTCGTTTGTTGGTCCCTTGAATTCAGGAATTCTTCCATTTGTGCCATTGCTTGAATGGGATACCTATTTAACTATTGACCATCATTTAAGTGCGGATAATCCTACCTTTTCTAATATTAGTACTGTCTCTGCTCCTGGAGATCCATGGTTGGATAACTTCGAAGATGGTGAGGGTATTTATTCTGACTCATTTGCAGGATTATCTTATTTTATCCTTCCTGGTGCGCCTAATGGAGTAGCTGGTAATGATTTAAGAGTGTCGATAGGTCAGTTTACCGTAAATAATGCAGATCCGATGAATATGAATTTATCGTTCGCTGGAACAGTGCAAGTATTTACCAATGGTGTTCCGAGTAATGAATTTGAAGATGATTTCTATTATGCTTTCGCTACCACCGCTCAAGGGGGACTCGGATGTACAGACCCAGCGGCTGAGAACTATGACGAGACCGCTACAGTAGATGATAATTCTTGCGTGTATCCTTGTACTTTAGTTTTAAGTGCTGAGGATTTAATTATTACTAATGCAACCTGTTTCGGTGAATTTGGTGGAAGTGTAGATGTTAGTTCTGTTACAGGGGCTCAGGGATCTGTTCTTCACTCTACTAATGAAGAACCATTTGTATTTTCTTCTATGTTTGATGGTTTGCCAGCAGGAGACTATAATTATGAAGTAACAGATGTAGAAGGTTGTTCTGCTTCGGTTCCTTACACTATTGAAGAGGGTGTTGAAATAGTAATTAATGAAAATACAAATGATACGAATAACCCTTCTTGTTTTGGGTTTAGTAATGGTCAAGTATGTGTAGATATCTCAGGAGGTCTTCCTCCTTATTATACTTCACTAGCGACAGCTGATTTCTCTGATGAGTCTTCAGAATTATGTTTTACTGATTTACCTTCAGGGAATCACGTGGTATTTGTGCAGGATGATAACGGATGTGTAGTGAATTCTGGAGCTATAGCTTTAGATGATCCGTTACAAATGGCTATTACATTAGATGACTTATCCCCAGCATCTTGTGCAGATATAGCTGATGCTTGTGGTATCGCTTTGGCCACCGGTGGACAGCCTACTATTACTTATGAGATAGAGGGATGGATAGAGCCTCAAGAAGGAAATAATCTTTGTGGTCTTTTGCCAGGAATGGATTATACAGTAATAGCTACAGATGCAAATGGATGTACAGTTTCTGGGTTGTTAACTGGAATTACTGGACCTCCGCAAGTAGGTGTTAATGCTAATGTTATTTCTGACGTAACTTGTTTCGGGAGTGAAGATGGAGAAATTTGTATCTCAGGATTTGGTGGAAACGGAAACTTCTCTTATAGTATTGGAGACTGTGAGAATTTTGAATTTAATGACGGATGTTTCGATGAGCTAGCAGAAGGTGACTATGTGCTTTGTGCAGAAAGTGACGGATGTACAGGAAGTGATACGTTCACAATAGACGGACCTAATGCTATTCAATATAACGTTGTACCTGCTGAAGAAAATGCTGGAGTTAGTGAAGCTGGTGCATGTGATGGAGTTTTGGAAGTAGTTAACGAAGGTGGTGGTACAGGTGACCTTACCATTGTTTGGACATTAGCGGACGGAACTCAAGTGGTAGGGAATGCTATAGACGGTCTTTGTGAAACAGAGATGGGAGATGTAATCAATTTAACGATCACTGATGCAAACGGATGTGAGTCTTCAGAAGATTTCTTAATGACTATAGGACTTTATGAACTAGCTAATAATATTCAAATCAATATGTTTCCTAATCCTACGAATGGAATAGTGAATCTGTCTATAGAAGGATTAGCTGGACAGGCAGTAAGCGCTAAACTTTTAAATTCAATAGGAGCTGAAGTTCAGTCTACTGATTTCGGAACGTTAAGCGGATTTTGGAATAAAGAGATTAATCTAATGGGTCAAGCTAGTGGTGTTTATTTCCTCAGCGTAACTGTTGGGAATGAGAATATCTCTCATAGAATAATCAAGCAGTAAGCTTAGACTTAAAAACGATTTAAACGCTCTCCTCGGAGGGCGTTTTTTTTTGCTCTAAACTTTAATAATTATAAATGATATTAAATTTTAATTGAGTTTGGTTTTTTAGCTGTTTAATCCCATTTTAAACTATGAGGAGAATATAAACAAAGCGCGTTACACTCCAGCTTAGGTCAGATGCTTTTTCAAGTCGAGTATTTTTGATTAGAATTAGTACTTATTTTTATGAGGGTTGATTCACCTTAAGGACATTGAATGCTGATCTCATTATAAGTGAAAGTTTGTTTACACCTCCTGTGTTTTGCTATTATTCAATACTTAGAAAGGGGTACTGTAAAATGAAAGTGATTGTACTATTTTCTGTTCTTTAGAACTCGGCGTTGCAACCCTCCCAGACTATAATTTTTTCTTAGAGGTTAGCAGTTTTTTAAAGTTCGATACAAACTCATCCCATGACTCGAACTCTTCTTTGTAAAGTATTCCTGCTCCTTGGGTAGAAGAAGTCTCATAGCTGGTGGTATTTATGTCAAAGTTATTCGAGTCATTATAGACTAGCAGCCTAATCTTACCATCTTTCCCTAAAAGATACTCTAACCGCACATCACCAATTAGCGTATTGGGATTATGATTTCTTTTATTTCCGCGGGTTACACCAAGATTTCCACTAATATATAATTTGTCACTAAACAGCTGTGTGCTTAGCGCTAAAGCGATCTCCTGATTACTTATTTCATCTCCAGGTCTATAATTAAGTCCAATGTCTACCTCATCAGTTATTTGAGAAAGCCAATTGTTTAACTGACTAGAGAGGAACTCAGTGCTATTTTCAGCAATTCCAAGCTCAAAGCTGCTAAAACTAGTGGTAGGTAGAAATTTCTTTAAAACAAGAAGACTAAAGGCTTGACGGTTTTTTTCTTGCTCAGTACCCATAGCGCTGTTCACTCTACTTTTGGTTATTTCATCAGAAGTGGGGAGGTCTATATCGAATGCTATTCCAGGATTCAGAAGTTTCCCATCTAGATTCATGACGAGGTTAACCGGAACCCTCTTCTTATATGACTCATTGTTATCAGATGTGCCTATTACATCATATAACGGAGCTGAAAGTCTATAGACAGTCCGAAGGTTGATATCTGCTAGAAACGGATCTCCATACCAGCTAATGGTGCCTCCAGGTTTTATTTCAAATGCTTTATTGATAATGTTTTGAAGTGTGAATAGATATTCACCTTCTACTATTTCTATAGTGCCATACATTTGGAAATCATCATCATCATTCACTATCATTGAAAGGTGTCCTTTTCCTCTCCCTTCCAAAACATCACCTGTCACTTGATCAAAGATCATTTTAAAAACAGCTTCTTTTTTTACGTCTATTTCTAAATCTATAGATAGGTTGAAATCTGACTGCAATTGAGATAGGCCGTTATTTTTAATTTTTTCTTCAGGAATAGCAAATGAGACGAAATCCTCGAAAGTTACTTCATCACTATCTCCTAGGGGCATATTTATGATTGTTCCTTCTTCGGCAGAAGCATTCGCGTTGATTTCTAGGAAGTCATCATAGCCGAATATGCTCACAAATCCTGAACCATATGCCTTTCCATAAAAGAGTTCATTTTGATCTTCAGTAGTATTTAAGCATAGGAAAGGAGTTTTCTCCATATCTATGAAAAAATCATAACTCCACTCTCTAAAATTTTCATGCACAACTGTGCCTATTATATTGCCTACGTTTCCTTCGGGGTCTACAATTTCGATATTCTCTAATAGAAACATATCAGGGGTAATCTTTATAGCATCTCTTAGGGTATAAGATGTATTTAGGAAGTCTATTTTTACTTCTGCATCATTGAAAGATAAATCACCATGTAATAAAGGTTTTGAAAGGGTTCCTTTGACATCTATAGACCCAGATAAAGACCCTCCAAATTCACTTACAGCACTTTTAACAATGGAGGATAGAAAATTTAACTTGAATTCTTTAGCTGTTAATTTCAAGTCTAAAGGGTTTTCGTCTTCCGAAGGAGAATAGGTTCCTGAAAAAGAAAAAGGCCTATGGTCATTATTTGTTAGTTCTCCAGATAACTCTATAACTTTTTGATCAGAGTTCCATTTTCCAGTCGTACTTATATTTCCTAAAACGACCTCATCAAGCATGAAGTCGTTTAGAGTAAAGCTGCTGATCGCCTCATTTGAGTTGAGCGAATCAGAGAGTACAAGGCTTCCGTTTAGAATTCCATTTAATTGAGCGCTACCAGAAGAGGTGAAGTAATTGATGGAGGACAAATCTATATTTTCTAGGATGAAGTCTGTTTTATTTCCATCATTTAAACTGCCATTTACAAATATTTGCTGGTCTTCGTTTTGGAGTATTAAGTTTTCAAATGAAAATTCTGACCCATCTGTAAGAAACTTCCCATTAGGTAGAATGTTCCAATGTGCTGGCCCTGCATATAAATCTCCAGAGCTAAATTCTAAGGTGTAATTATTCGAGTCTAAAGAATAGGAAAAATAGATATCTCCCGAGCTAGTTTTTTCTCTATCGTTCCATGAGAAATTAGATTTTAATCCATGTTTAGTTCCCTCAGATGTTAATATAGGTTGAATGACGTTAAACTGATTATTAATGTTTAACTCCGAAGAGTTCATGTTGATTGATATCTCTTCAGTTAGCTTGTGGTAATCGAGATTTAAATAATCGAGACTTACCCCATGGTATGAAACGGTATCTGTTTCTATTAAAAGGTGGCTGTTTTGCCCATTTTCAGAATAGTAAAGATTACTTCCTTGAGAAACATAAATTTCCTTACCTAGATAACTCCTAAGTTTTTGAAAGTCTATTACATTTAATGCTAAGCTAAAGTTACCAGCTGGAATGAGCGAGTCCGATGTAATGTTAGGACTGAAGTTTTCTGCTATTCTGGCAACAGAGTTCATTATTTGATCATAGGTGTATTTTCCTTTAAGTTCCCCTTTAATGATATCAGACTCTAGTATTATATCTCGTTCAGGGCTTAGTGAAGAGTGTAAAAAGATCGAATTAATTTTAACTGAAGATTCCCCTGTGGAAAATTCGGTGTTTTCAAGACAAATTTCACCAGTAATGTTATCTGGGTTAGAGCCCGAGCCTTCAACACTGAGATTGGTTTTTAAGGTGCTTATTTTGTCTAAACCATCAATGTAATGAGTCAGGTTAAGGTGTTCTATTTTTGAGCTGAAGGAGTACCACGGGATGGACTCTCGAAAGTCTACAACTCCAGAAAACTCGAAGTCTGCGTTTTTATCTTTGCTAACCAGGTTTCCAGAAAAGAAGTTATTTTGTAAACTTCCATTAGCACTAATATCAGAAAAGCTAGTCTTTCCAAAAGAAATAGAACTAACCTCTCCTTCTAGGTCTATTTCTACTAATTCTTTAGTTATTCCCTTTCCTTTGACCGAGATAGTACTAGAAATAACACCTAGATTTTTAGAGTTATAAAGTTGAGCTAGGTCGAACTTTTTAGACGTCAATTCTCCAGAATAAGAGTAGCGTTTATCTCCTGAAATTTCTTTGAATTTTAAATCGGTTATTAGTTTTCCAATAGGAGAAGAGAGTTCACCGTACGCTACGAAATCATTGGTAAACCCTGTGAAATTTCCTGAGAAATTAAAGTTTCCGAGTGCATTTAAATTTAGTGGAAGATTTACGTTGGTTACTCCTAAAGCAGGAAGAATCAGAGTTTGAATATCTTCTCTGGAAGAGTTGAGTTGTTTTACGTCTAAATCTATAAAGGTCTGAGCTAATTCAGGCAGTCCGTTCAATGAAATGTCACCAATGAAATTTGTGTTATTGGCTAGTTGAAGAGAAATTTTTTTTCCTTTTAGCTTATTTATTTTCCCCTTAAATGTGCCCTCCATTTTTAATTCTAGGTCAGAAAATTTTGAGTTAGCACTAAATCTGTTTAGGTCGACTAGGTTCAGTGTAGAGTTGTGGAAAGTTATATCGTGTTTAACGTCAGATAAATAACTGGAATAAGAGCCAAAGGAACCAGTTTTTAATAAGATGTTTCCTGAGAGGTCAGAATGGTTTAGAAAAAATGAAGCGTCCATAAAGGATATTCCTGAGGGAGCAATAGTCACGTTAGAGTTCAATTTGGATATGGCCAGTTCACTAGATTCTACAGCAGAAAGTGAGTTGCTCTTAAATAAGATACTATCTCCTATAATTTGGAATCTTGACAAGTCTGCGTAGAGATCCGTTATTCTTATTCTATGGGAATTTAAAGTTCCAGATAAACTATCTGCATAATTAAAATCTTGATATTCATATCTTCCTTTCATCAGATTTAAGTCAGTAACTTCTATTTTCCATTCGCCCTCAGATTGAAAGTCAGATGAAAGAGAATCTAAAAGAAATTGAAGGTTATTATCTGATTCACCTTCGTAGATAGCCATCTTGAAAAGAGGTGCTTCTAAAGTGATTTTATTAATAAAGATACTTTTTTTCTCAAGGTCAAGTAAGAAGGAGCCTGTGTTAAATCCTTGTATATATACTAAAGTGTCTTTTTTGGAGTCCCTAATTAAAACGTCTTCCAATAGGATAGAATCCCATAAATCTATTTTTAATGACTTTATAGATATTTTTGTACCAAGTTGTTTACTGAGGTATTTGCCAGTCTGATGTCCTATGAATGTTTGTATGCTTGAAAATTGCAGCGCTATAAATAAACTACCGGCTAACAGCAATAATGCGAATAGTGTCCATAACAGTATTTTTCGAGCTTTTCTCATTCCTTTATTGCTTAGCAATATTCGTGCAAATTAACCTAATTTTGTGATAGGTTAAGGAAGAATCCCGTCTGTGAAATGAGAGAAAAACAACCAGTAATTTTAAGTGTAGAGTCTTCTTGTGATGATACAAGTGCCGCCGTTTTAAGAGGATTAGAAGTTCTTTCAAATGTGGTGTGTTCTCAACAAATTCACGAAAAATTTGGTGGAGTAGTTCCGGAACTAGCTAGTCGAAAGCACATGGCCAACATTGTTCCTACAGTGATCACTGCGTTAACCGATGCTAACATAAACCTCGAAGACATAGATGCTCTGGCATTTACGCAAGGTCCTGGTCTGTTGGGTTCGTTGTTAGTAGGAGGGAACTTTATAAAGGGTTTGTCATTAGGGACCAACCTTAAGTTTTTGGCTGTAAATCATATGCATGGTCACATAATGGCCCACTTTTTAAATCAAGAGAAAAATCCGAAATTTCCTTTTATTTGTTTAACCGTGAGCGGGGGTCATACGCAATTAGTGCGAGTTAATGCCTCTAATGAATTTGAAATATTAGGAGAAACTATTGATGATGCGGCAGGGGAGGCATTTGATAAAACTGCTAAAATATTAGGACTAGATTATCCTGGCGGTCCAATAATAGATGAATTGGCTAAAACTGGAAACCCTCTGAAATTTTCTTTTACTAGGCCTAAAGTGAAGCCATTGCATTTTTCATTTAGTGGCCTAAAGACAAATGTTCTTCAGTTTCTTCAGAGAGAGATGAAACAAAACTCTAATTTCATTTCGGAGAACATTAATGATATATGTGCCTCTGTTCAGCATACTATAGTTGCTATTTTATTAGGCGAGCTAGAGACGGCTTGTGAAAAGACAGGGATTATGGAGGTAGCGCTTGCGGGAGGAGTTTCTGCAAACTCTTACTTGAGAGATAATTTCACTTCTTTAGCACTCGAAAAATGCTGGGCTTCACATGTTCCAGATTTTCAGTATTGCACTGATAATGCTGCTATGATAGGAGCTTCGGCATACTTTAAATATCTTAATGGTGAGTTCGGAACACTCACTGATAAACCTAACCCGAGACTGCAGTTTATATCATAGTATTTTGAAAGAGTTCGAATTACGAGGAATGTCGAAGAAACTTTATGCCCAAGTTATCTTCAATGACGTTAATTTCTGACGAATAAGTCGTCTGAATATTAGAATTCTATATAATGGACTGGAAGATTAGATAAGGTACATCTAATTCAGAAGTATTTACAGAAAGTATGACGATTACCTAAAAGAAAATCTTGCTCTCTAGGTTAACTCTTGTCTTAACTGCTGTTTGAGTTTTCTCATATAATCCTCTTGCATCCAGTCTAAGTAATTCTTGGTTGACTTAGCTATGCAATAAGAAAAGCGCTTTACTCTATACTGAACTTCCTTTTCTAATAATTCTGCTAACTCTAGAGCGTCAAAAACATCATCAGTATTTTCTAGAATCATTTTCTTGTGACAAGTTATACTTCTATATATAGCCTCAATGGGGCGTTCACCTAGATCCATAGATTTCTTGTACTCATCTTTTATTTCGAATTTTTCGAAAGTTGTTTTTGGAAATTTAGCTTTAATATCGTCAGAGAGCACATAAACAAATTGGCGTTCTATTTCTTCATCGGAGTACAGCCCTTCTAAGTATGTGTTAGGTGTTTTAAATATTTGCTGCCAGTCCACATGACTCTCCCATAGCCCGAACCTTCTAGCGTTATTTCCTAAATCTATAACAGTAAAGTTCTTCTTGTTATTTAGTACTCTAGATCCTCTACCTATCATTTGATGAAACAAAGTCAGGGATTTAGTAGCTCTGTTCAGGATAATAGTATCAACAGTAGGTTCATCAAAACCAGTCGTCAAGATGCTTACTGAGGATAAAATCGCATCAGGTTTTTCTTTAAACCATTTAAGAATTTCCGCTCTTTCTTTTTCGCTATGAGTATTATCTAAATGACGTATTTCATAACCCTCTTCAAGGAACATCTCATAAACAGCTTTTGAAGTATTTATTCCGTTGTTAAAGATTAGTGTTTTGGCTCCCTTAGATTTTTCCTCATAGGCGTAGAGTAATTTTTCTTGCATAAGAAAGTTACTGTATAGTTTTTCTGAGGAACTGACCGTATAATCTCCGTTTATTCCCACCTTAAGAGAACGAAGGTTTACGTCATAATTATAAGTAGAAGCTTTAGCCAAATAACCTTGCCCAATTAGGGATGTAATAGACTCTCCTACAATAAGTTCGTTATAATTATCCTTGAGTGGTAATTTTACATTAGAACTAAGCGGAGTGGCAGTTACTCCCAGAATAATCTGTTTTGAGAAGTACTTAAAGAGTTTCCTAAAAGAGTTATAGTGCGCCTCATCTATAATAAGGAGACCGACATCTTCCATCTCTATTTTTTCCTCATTTAATCTATTGTTAAGTGTCTCTACCATGGCCACGAAACACATAAAATCTTTTTTCTCAGGGAGGTCTTTTACTTTGCTATCGATAATTTTATTCTTGACGCCTAGATTATCTAGCATTCGTGAAGTTTGACCACAAAGCTCAATTCTATGTGTCAAAATAAGCACTCGTTTATTAGTAGTTTCGATATACTTTCTGGCTAATTCAGAGAAAATCACCGTTTTTCCACCACCCGTTGGAAGTTGAAAAAGAAGATTATATCCATTCCGATACTTATCTATTCTTTCAAATATAGCCTCGATTGACTCTTTTTGATACTGATAGAGCTTTTTCTCTTCGTTTCCTCCTGATAAATCTAATGGTTCCATCGTCATTCCTTGCTATTAAAAAGCGGTGCAAAATTAGTTAAGAATATATCCTTAGCGAAGGATAATTAAAACTTGTTGAAAATTTGTATCGTGATGATTTCTTTAATGCATCTTAAAAACGCAATTTTGAGGGCATGATTGCCAAGCTAGAAGGAACATGGAAGGTTAAGTTAGATGATATGGTAAACAGCAGTTCTTATAAAGGGATGATGCATTCTTTGAACAAAGAATATGACGATTACAGTTGTTATCCAGCCAAAAACGAAGTTTTCAAGGCTTTTGAATTATGCCCCTTTGAATCTGTGAAAGTGGTAATAATAGGTCAGGATCCTTATATTCGTTGTGGTCAGGCGCATGGGCTTAGTTTTAGTGTTCCCCGGGGAATAGCTATTCCGCCTTCATTAAAAAATATTTTTAAAGAATTAAAATCGGACTTAGGTTGTATGTGTCATTCGGGTGATTTAACTCTCTGGGCGAAACAAGGAGTACTTTTATTGAATGCCACCTTAACAGTGAGAGAAGGAGAGTCCAATAGTCATAGTTCTTTAGGTTGGTTGGACTTTACGAAAGAAGTTCTACAAGTACTGAATAATACCAAGTCAAATGTAGTTTATTTGGCTTGGGGAGGTTTTGCTCAAAAGTTATGTGCTAATATAAACCCAGAGACTAACCTTGTTCTTAAGGCCCCTCACCCTTCTCCTTTGAGCAGTTATCGGGGTTTTTTTGGAAGTAAACATTTCAGCGCGGCTAATAAATATTTAAGCAATCAAAAAATTGAATCTGTCAAATGGTGCAAGTAAAATATATAGCAATTAGTATCGGGTTAGCACTTGGCTTTAGTTCATGTGTTAAAAGAACAGATGATACTCCTCCTTCCATTGAGATATTTCTCGAAGGGGAAACGCTTACTGATTCGCTCATAGTTATAGCAGGAGAGGAGCTTGACTTAACTTTTAATTTGTCAGATGATTCAGGTCTAAATACAGCCCGATTTTTTATTTCTAAGAAATCAGACATACCACAGGTTTCTTGCGCTGAATCAAATCTTTTTGAATATTTAGGAATAACAGAACTTGGCGGAAATTATTATGAATATTCTCCAGGAATAATTTTCCCAGATAGTATTGTAGGAATTTATAAGTTAGAGATAGGAGTATATGACGATCAAGGAAATTTCTCTGATAAAGACTTTATTCTTTCTGTAGAAAATCCTTATTATCCTATTATAGATTCTTTAAATTCTGATAATATTTCGACCCAATGTCTCGTCTCATTAAGTGAGGGGAATTTAAGTTTTGGGCTTAACCTTCAAGCTTCCTGCGTAGAAATCATTACTGAAATGAAGACTTATCTATATGCGAGTGAAATCCTGCTAGAAAGTCAAACATACACAATAGAAAACTCCTTGATTAATGACGATTTTAATTTCACTCTTCCGGAAACAGGTCAGTATGAGTTGCGTATAGAACTGACATCTAGTCAAGGAGTGAGTTCTTGGGCTATATTGGAATTAAGCGCATCCAGCTAAGAAAAGTTGCTTTTGAGAAAATAAATCTGAAATAATTTGCTGACTAGATTTGTTTTGAGGAGTAAACCGTTTATTAAAGTACCCAGCGTATTTCTCATCATCGGAGCAGCATTTCCATAAAAAATTATTAGTCATAAAAGCTTCAGCTCATGCGCTTTCGAATGTTCCGTTAAAACAGTTTTTATCGGGCTATTAAACTCAGTTTAACACCTGCGGAATTAACTCCTTTGAAAAAAGTACTCGTGAAATATGTAGAATAAGAAATTTCTGAAATTCATAATAGCGTAAATAAATACTTGGTAATTAGTTCAAAGAGAAAGGAGTCTCTAGATTGAAGGTAGGAATAGTAGCCTTGAATACTTCTCCGCTAAGTTCGTTTCTCAAATTGTAGAATCCTCGCATTCTTCCGATGTCGTTTGTCATCTCGCAATAAGAGTTGTATGTGTAAAAGTCTCCTGGCTCGATAACAGGTTTTTCACCTATCACACCTTCACCAAAAACAGTATAACTTCCTTCTGTAGAATCAAAAATGAACCAACACCTTTCCAAAATTTTCACAGAGAATATATTTCTATTAACGATAGTGACTTTATAGGAATGTATAAAACTCTTGTTCGCAGAGCTACTCTTCAATTCCTCGAATCTTGGAGCTACGCTAATTTCTATGTTTTGACTAACTGCTACTTTCATAATACTCACGCAATTAAAGTAAAATATTCGATGAATGAGAAGATAAAAGTCACAAAAATATTAATGTGCCTTTTTTAATTGTTAAAAGTATCTGTTTTATACATGCCTATCACTCTATCGTAACCAAGGTTAGGGTTCGTGTCGTAGGTGAAAATATGAAAGTCATTTTCTGTTTGAAAATGGCTTCCTTCAACAAAAGACAAGTCTAATTGACCATCTTCTACCAGTGCGTATGTGTAGTTGTAATACCCTTGTTTTAGAAGAGTCGTTAATTCATAACGTTTCAAAGTGTAATTATACTGCATTTGACTTTCCGAGGTGAGCTGATTGAAGTTAAAGCCCCCTAGAACATGAATTTTTTGATCATTAGACATTGGGGTTTTTTTATTTAAGACAAATGTTACTTGGCAATATTCAGCCTCCAAATCGTCATTAAATCCCAGTAGACTATTGACTTTGAAGTCACCATTAATATCAGGGAAAGTGGTATAAAGTTTATAAGGTCTAAATGCGTCATGATTCAGTTCTATCTCTGGAACTAAAGTTTTAGCATTGATTTTTAAAGAGTGCATGCTTGAAGAGATTCCTGATATATTAGCTGTACTAAAGAACCGGTACTCGTTATTTCCAGTAAAATTGTTCTCTTCGCCATAGTCGTAACTGATTTCGTTATTCTTAACGAAAACGGGTTCTAAATCCGAGATACTGTTATCCCAATTAAAATTTTGAAGAACCACATTTTCTATATCGTCATAGGGCCTGAAAACTTCATAACCGTTATAAACCAGTTCAAAGTCTAACTCTTGGTGACTATTTCGATTTGAGATTATGCTGGATTCTTTTAATTGTGCTCTGTATCTTATTAGCTGTTCGTAGATAATTATTCTAGAAGTGAAAATGGGATTGTCTAAATCATCATCTGGAGCTACTTGAATTATATAATTACCACTCACTAATGGAATCATCATATCATTTGGAAAGTCGAACTGATAGTTCACATAAGGTATGGCAGAATTAAATGAAGGTTCAAACTCTGTAACGGGTAACTCTGGGAACCCTCTTAGGTATTCATTAGATTGTAAGTCAGATATTTTCCAGTCATAGGTGCAGTGGAATACTTGTATTACGTAATCTTCGTCTAAATTGCTTAAATCATCAAATGAGTAGGATAGGAAATCATTACTGTTCAGCGAAATAATCGGGTACGAGGGGTAAGCCTCAGCATTTCTGACTTGAAGGGTTTTTATATACTCCTTGTGTATTCTGTTTCTAGTGTCTATGCTTTCATCATCTATGTTCGAGTATGAGACCTCAGCATTTGATATCTGTATTAATCCACAAAAGAAGGTGAAGAAAAAAATAGTAATTTTATTCATGTTGTATTGCTCTATACCCCTCAGTTGGTAGGATTTTTTTGTTTTATTTAGAATCATTCTAAACTATTTCGTTGATATTTTAAACACTATTGTAACCATCACAATTACTTATTTTTGCGCTCCAAAAGTAAAGGATAATCACCAGATGTCTAGAACCATAAAAATTCGCAAAGGAGCGAATATAAGACTTGTTGGAGCAGCAGAGAATACTCTTACAGAGTCTATTTCCTGTAGCGTGTACGCTATTAAACCAACAGACTTTCACGGCTTAATCCCTAAGCTCCTTCTCAAAGAAGGTGCCGAAGTTAAAAAGGGAACACCTCTATTCCACGACAAGCATAATTCGTCTATTGTTTTCACCTCTCCTGTGAGTGGTGAAGTAGTTGAAATAGTGCGTGGAGCGAAAAGGAAGATATTAGAAATTCGTGTTTTAGCGGATACTTCAAATACATCTGAAGTTATCACAAAGCCTAGTTCTATGTCTTCAAAAGAAGAGGTAACGCGCGCATTAATGTCTTCTGGCCTTTGGCCTTTTATTAGGCAGCGACCTTTTAGCACAATAGCTCGTCCTTCGGATACCCCTAAAGCTATTTTTGTAAGCACGTTTAGTTCTGCTCCCTTAGCGCCAGATGCCGATTTTGTGATGCAGGGACAAGAGGCTGAATTTAAGGACGGTTTGTCAGCTCTTTCAGCTCTATCTAGCGGAGGGAAAGTAGAATTAGGAGTTTCTTCGGAAGGTAACTGGTTTAACCAGTTTAGTGCTGATGCGAATATTACTACATACCAAGGTCCTCATCCTGCAGGGAATGTAGGAGTTCAGATTCATAAAACGAATCCACTAAATAAAGGAGAAGTTGTGTGGTATTGCAACGCTCAGGATGTGGTTAATATAGGAAAAACCTTAACGACAGGAGAGTTAAGCGTAGATAGGATAGTAGCTTTAGTTGGCTCGGAAGTATGCTCACCGGCTTACTATAGAACTAAACTAGGTTCTCAGGTAAAGACTATAACAGCAGGGAATTTAAAAGAAGGAAACTTGAGAATAGTTAGCGGAGATGTGCTAACGGGGGAGAAGGTAGATGAGGATAATTTCATAGGTTTCTATAGTGAACAGATTACAGTAGTCCCTGAAGGAGATGAGCCACAGTTTTTCTTAACTGAAGGATGGCTAGCTCCAGGATTCAATAAATTTTCGCTTAGTAAATCTTTTCCAACTTGGATTTCCCCAAAATCTAAGAAGTTCGCTCTTAATACCAATATGAACGGAGAGGAAAGAAAGTTTGTTGTGACTGGTCAGTATGAGAAAGTCTTTCCATTTGATATTTACCCTGTTCAATTAGTTAAATCTATAATTGTTAATGATATAGATATGATGGAAAAATTAGGGATTTATGAAGTAGCTCCTGAAGATTTTGCGCTGTGTGAATATGCTTGTACCTCTAAAATAAATGTGCAGGGCATAATTAGAGAAGGGTTGGATACCCTAATGGAAGAGTTTAAATAACATTAAAGCCTAAAATGAAAGGATTACATAAATTTTTAGACGAAAAAATAGCACCACCTTTTAAGGAGGGAGGAAAGCTAAGGAAGTTCTGGCCTATGTACGATGCGTTAGAAACTTTCGCGTTTGTACCAGGTCATACTACACACAAAGGTTCTCATGTGAGAGACGGAATCGATCTGAAGAGAACTATGTTCTTAGTGATCGTAGCACTTATCCCATGCCTTCTTTTTGGTATTTATAACATAGGATTTCAATACGATGCTATTTTAACTGAAGCCGGAAGAATTGACTGGCTAGGAGAGTCTAGACATGCGACTTGGTTAGAAATGTTTATATACGGAGCACCTATGGTTCTCCCGATGGTCATAGTGTCATATGCTGTAGGGTTAGGAATCGAGATTTTATTTGGAATTATTAATGGCCATTCTATTAATGAAGGCTTCTTGGTCTCAGGGATGCTTATTCCATTGGTAATGCCTGTGGATTGTCCTTTGTGGATGGTAGCTGTAGGTACTGCTTTCGCTGTAGTAATAGCCAAAGAGGTTTTCGGAGGAACAGGAATGAACATTTTGAATGTGGCGTTAACCGCTAGAGCATTTATGTTCTTTGCGTATCCTACTAAAATGAGTGGTAATAATGTATGGTTTCATACAGGTTATAGTGATTCTTTGACTGCAGCAGCTAGTCCAAATGTGATAGATACTTATACAGGAGCTACTCCATTAGGGTTATTGGTAGATACTGCAGATGGAGCTACACTTGTAGAGGTGATAACGAATAAGGGCGGAGGATTTGACTTTAGTTTATGGAATTCATTTATGGGGTTCATTCCTGGGTCTATCGGTTCTACTTCAGTTCTTATGTGTTTGATAGGAGCTGCTATTCTTATCGCTACTGGAATCGGAAGCTGGAGAATTATGGCATGGGCTATAGTGGGAGGTGCGCTTATGGGAGGATTCTTTAATTACTTAGGTTCTTTAGAAGCATTTGCCGACAATCTTTATTTAGATATACCTTGGTATCACCAGTTATGTTTAGGCGGTTTCGCCTTCGGTGTAGTTTTTATGGCTACAGATCCTGTTTCAGCCGCGCAAACTACTAGAGGTAAAATGTGGTATGGATTGCTGATAGGTATTCTAGCTATTCTAATTAGAACAGCTAATCCAGCTTATCCAGAAGGAATAATGTTAGCGATCTTATTTATGAATGTAATGGCTCCGACTATTGATCATTATGTAATAGAAGGTAACATTAAGAAAAGAATGAAAAGAGCCAAATTGGCCATAGCATAAAACGAACAGAAAAATGGCAATAGATAAAAATAGTACGGGTTTTACGCTCACGTTTGTTATAATCATGGTGATTATTGTAGGTTCTGTATTGGCTTCTTTAGCATTTGGTCTAAAGCCTCTTCAAAAAGCACATGAGGCTGATAAGAAGAGAATGGACATTATAGGAGCTATCGGAGTAGAATCTGAAAGAAGCACTGTAAATGATGTTTTTACTGATTATGTAAGTGGATTTTACTTGTTAGATAATAATGGAAAGGTCACTTCTACTGACCAGAAAGCAGTATTCGCTGTAGATATTAAAAAGCAGCATAGAAATACAGAACTTACAGAATCAGAAAAAAAGTTTCCTCTTTATACTGCTAAGACTGATGGTGGGACTGAAGTGTTTATCGTGCCCATGGTGGGGAAAGGTCTTTGGGGACCTATTTGGGGATATGTAGCTATGGAGAAAGATATGAAAACGATTTTCGGGGCGAAGTTTGATCATAAAACAGAAACTCCAGGGTTAGGAGCAGAAATTAAAACAGACTTTTTTCAAAAGAATTGGGCTGGTCAAGAATTAGACATAGCTGCTAATGCTAAAATGATGTTTGAGGTAACTAAGGGATCAGGCAGCTCGCAAGGTAAACATCAAGTAGACGGAATTACTGGAGGTACGATTACTTCTAAAGGAGTTCAAGAAATGGTGAACAGAACCATGCTAGTTTATAGAAAATATGAATCTTCAACAGCACAATTAAACTAAGAGGATAATGAGTGAAGTAAAAGATATAGTAGTAAAGCAGCCTAAAGAGTCTCTTTTCTCCAAAAAGAATAAGAAGTTACTTTCTGATCCGCTAAATGATGCCAACCCTATTACGGTTCAGGTATTAGGTATCTGTTCTGCTTTAGCTATCACAGTGCAAGTGGAGCAGGCGCTAGTAATGTCAGCTTCAGTTCTATTCGTTATGATAGGAGGTAATGTTATCGTTTCTATGCTTAGAAATGTCATTCCTTCTAGAATTAGAATTATCGTTCAATTGGTAATCGTGGCATCTTTGGTAATTATAGTAGATCAAGTATTGAAGGCGTATTTGCCAGATGTAGCTGAGAAGTTATCGGTTTTTGTAGGATTAATCATTACGAATTGTATTATTATGGGACGTTTAGAGGCGTATGCTTTAGGAAATAAAGTGTGGCCTTCGTTCTTAGATGCGATAGGGAATGCCATGGGTTATGCATGGATACTAGTCGTGGTAGCTGTAGTAAGAGAGATATTTGGTTCAGGAAAACTAATGGGATTTTTATTGTTCGGAGAATCCGTAGGTTCTCCTGACGAACTAGGTGCAATCTATAAAATGGGTTACTTCAATAATAACATGATGATACTTCCTCCTATGGCACTTATAGTGGTTGGAATCATTATCTGGGTTCAGAGAAGTAAGAATCAGAAATTAATTGAAGAAAATTAAGAAGATATGTTAGATTATTTAAGCATTTTCGTAAAAGCAGCTTTCTCAGAGAACATGATTTTCGCCTATTTCTTAGGGATGTGTTCCTATCTAGCCGTTTCTAAAACGGTAAAGACCGCAGTAGGATTAGGGTTCGCAGTGATATTCGTGTTGGGTATTACAGTTCCTATTAATTATTTAATGGAGAATTATTTATTAAAAGAAGGAGCACTAGTTTGGCTAAACCCTGAGTGGGGAATGGATGGAGCTAATACTTTAGATTTAAGTTTCCTCAGTTTTATAATGTTCATAGCAGTCATAGCCTCTATGGTTCAGCTAGTAGAGATGATTGTAGAGAAATTCGCGCCAGCATTATATGGAGCATTAGGAATCTTTTTACCGTTAATAGCAGTAAACTGTTCTATCCTAGGAGGAGCGTTATTTATGCAAGATCGTCAGTATCCAACTATCGGTGAAGCTTCAGTATTTGGTTTAGGTTCAGGTGTGGGCTGGTTATTAGCTATCGTAGCGATAGCAGCTATAAGAGAAAAAATACGATATTCTAACATTCCTCCTGCTTTACGAGGCTTAGGTATCACGTTTATATTAACTGGTCTCATGGGAATAGCTTTTATGAGTTTTATGGGATTCGAATTATAAAAAAGTAAAATACATTAGTCGCATGATGACAACGACAATTTTAGCAGCAGTAGCAGTATTTTTAATGATCGTGATGCTTTTAGTATCACTTCTATTATTCGCTAAAGCTAAACTGTCTCCGAGTGGAGCAGTGACACTTACCATTAATGGTGAAAAAGTAGTAGAAGTAGCAGCAGGAAATACCATCCTAACAACATTAGGGGAAGAAAAAATATTCCTTCCTTCGGCATGTGGTGGTGGTGGAACTTGTGCTATGTGCAAATGTCAAGTGTTTGAAGGAGGCGGAGAAATTCTTCCTACTGAAGCACCTTACTTCTCGAGAAAAGAGATTGCGGATAACTGGAGGCTAGGTTGTCAAGTGAAGGTAAAGAACGACATGAAAATAGCTATTCCGGAAGAGATTTTTGGAATAAAGAAATGGGAGTGTACTGTAATAAGTAATTATAACGTGGCTTCTTTTATTAAGGAATTCGTAGTTCAGCTGCCAGAAGGAGAAACCTTAGATTTCGAAGCAGGAGGATATATCCAAGTAGATGTGCCACCTATAACTATTGACTTTAAAGATATGGACATTACATCTCATCCTGAGTTGGGAAGAGATGCTGATGATTTCAGACCAGAATGGGATAAGTTTGGTTTATGGGATTTAACCATGAAGAATGATGAAACTATCTTCAGAGCTTATTCTATGGCTAATCACCCCGCAGAAGGCAATATAGTAATGCTGAATATTCGTATTGCCACGCCACCATGGGATAGACAAAGAAACGGATGGATGAATGTAAATCCAGGTATCTGTTCTTCTTTTGTGTTTGGATGTAAGATAGGAGATAAAGTAACGATATCAGGGCCTTACGGAGAGTTCTTTATTAAAGAAACTGAAGCAGAAATGCTTTATATAGGAGGTGGTGCAGGAATGGCTCCGATGAGATCACACCTTTTTCACCTTTTTCACACCTTAAGAACTAACAGAAAAGTAACTTATTGGTATGGAGGTAGAAGTAAGCGTGAGCTATTCTATTTAGATCATTTCAAAAACATAGAAAAAGAGTTTCCAAACTTCCAATTTCACATAGTGCTCTCTGAGCCTATGGAAGGAGATAACTGGAAAGTCAAGAAGAATGTAGACGATAAAGAAGGAGATGGATTTACAGGGTTCGTTCATCAAGCGGTTATCGATCAGTATTTAACAAAACATGAATCGCCAGAAGATATAGAGTTTTATTTCTGTGGACCGCCTTTAATGAATAAGGCAGTACTTCAAATGGTAGATGACTGGGGTGTACCTCCAGAGAATGTAGCTTTCGATGATTTTGGAGGATAAGAAACAAGAAAAAATAAAATTAAAAGCCTCGTTTAGCGAGGCTTTTTTTTAAATCCTGTTTTTAAAAATTTCACGGTAAATTTGACCAATTACTTTACTTCTCTTGTTCCCTATAGTGTTGAGCGAAAAACTCATTGAAACGTCAAATATATTAAAATGAAATATTTCATCTTGTCTATAGTTTTTGTATCCAGTATCTTCGGCTGTGCTGATAGTGCTGTAAATAGCAATACTGGTTACTTGGAGTTAAGAGGTTATACTCAAGGAACTACATATCAAGTGGTGTACAAAGATTCTGCGGATTATACGAAGGAAATAGAAGGCTTACTATTACAAATAGATAGAGAGTTTAATTTGTGGGACTCTACATCTATTATAAGCCGCTTAAATAAGCACTCAAGAACAGATACGGTGTTTGCTTTTAGAGATTCTACGATGAACTTCACTATAATGATGGAGGTCTCCAAAGATATCTGTAAGAAAACTGATGGAGCTTTTGACCCATCACTACTTCCTTTGTTGGAGCTTTGGAAATTTGGAAAGGATGAGACTATAAAGCCTACCCAAGAAGAAATAGACTCGGTGAAACAATTCATAGGGTTTACAGAATTCGATTTTTCATTGATTGATAACCCATTCGAGGAGTCTTATGAGCAAGATGTACAGATTAGAAAATCTAAACCACAGAGAAAATTAGATTTTAATGGAATAGTACAAGGGTATACTGTAGATCTTATTTATGATATACTAGAAGAGAAAGGAGTAAGTGATTTTATGGTCAACGTAGGTGGTGAGATTAAGGTAAAAGGAGAAAACCCGGAAAATAAAGACTGGTCAATAGGAATTCAAAACCCAAGTGTAGATGATGAAGAAGCACAGTCTATAGTTGGGTTAACTAATTGTGCAATAGCCACCAGCGGGAGTTACAGAAACTTCAAAGAGATTAACGGAGTGAAGTATTCACATATGATAGATGGCCGAACAGGATATCCAGTTCATCACAGTTTGTTAAGTTGCACGGTGATAGCATCATCTGCCTACGAGGCAGATGCCTATGCTACAGCTTTTATGGTTATGGGAACGCAAGAAGTAGATGTGTTTCTCAGAGAAAATGCTCACTTAGAACTTCAGGTCTATTTGATAGAAGATATAGATGGAGAATACCATGTAACGTACACACCCGATTTTCCATTGCTAAATGAAGAAACGGAATAAAGACAAAGCTGGTATTTAGATGACTATTCACTCACCATAGCTCTAACTATATCAGATTTCCATCTATAGCTTCTAAACTTGTGCTTTACGGTATACAGTGCTTAGAAATACAGAGACTGTCCAAAGCCTAAAAACATGTAAATCGCTGCCCAACGCCTTTCTTAGCATCATCCAGTCTAATCAATCTATTCATTTAGCTTGAGTTTCCATTCCTATCTAAAGGAATGTCTATAGTGTTTGCTGTGTGACTCCTTGCCGGATTAGGGCTTCTTTGGAGCTATGGGAATGATGCTTGAATTTCATAGGTTTAATTGGTATTAGAAGAAAATAGGGAGTAAATTTACCGCGGGCAAACCGCTCCATCGCGTTTTGATTTTTTTCAAGATGAGGAAAGTCCAGGCTGCGCAGAGTGCCATACTCTATTAATACGGAGGCTTTGGGTAAGGAATTATTCATTGACAGAAAGTGCTACAGAAATTTAGACTTCCGATGGTTTGAGCCTAGCTCAGACACAGGTAAAGCTGAAAAGGTGAGGTAAGAGCTCACCAGTACCGGTAGTGATGCCGGTAGCTAGGTAAACCTTATGGGCAGAAAGACCGTGTAAACCCCGTCTTGGCTTGACTGAGAAAAAGCTACTCGCTTTTACACCACGGGGAGGGTAGGTCGATTAGATAAATGATGGAACCAGTTTACTGGAACAGAACTTGGCTTATAGGTTTGCCCATTTTTTTTCTTTCATGAGTAAAGTAAGTATAATTATACCGTGTAAGAATGCAGCAGAGTTTCTCTTTGAAACTCTGTTATCCATTCGTAAACAGTCTTTCACAGATTGGGAATGTGTCCTGGTAGATGACCATTCCACAGATAGCTCCTTAGAAATAGTTAATGAATTTGCAGCAGAAGATGCCCGTTTCCAGTCCTTAAAGAACCCTGGAGTAGGAGTAATTCAAGCGTTGCAATGCGGATATAAACACTCTACCAGCATCATCATCACACGCATGGATGCAGATGACCTTATGCCTGTAAATAAGTTAAGTGATTTATTAAAAGCACTAGAGGAGAAAGGAAAGGGATACGTAGCCACAGGAAAAGTAAAGTACTTCGATGCGCTAGGAGAAGGATTTAAAAACTATGAGCGATGGCTAAATAAACTCATAGACGAAGACAGCCATAGAGCACATTTATATAAAGAATGTGTAATAGCATCTCCTAATTGGATGCTGTATAGAGAAGATTTCGAACGAATAGGCGCGTTCAATTCTCCTATATATCCCGAGGACTACGAGTTGGTTTTTAGAATGTTCTCAGGAGGATTAAAAGTGGCGGCAGTAAATGAAGTCACTCATTTATGGAGAGACCATGAGCAGCGTGCATCCAGGGTGTCTCCGTTATACGCTGCCAATACTTTTATACCTTTGAAATTAAGTTGGTTTAAGCGTATGAATAGAGATGAAACTAAAAAGTTGATTCTGCTAGGAGCAGGCAAGAAAGGAAAAGCCATAGCCAAGGAAGTTAAGCGGTTAGGAATGGAGTTCATCTGGCAAACCAACAATCCAAAGAAAATAGGACACTTCATCTATGAACTAGAAGTTCAAGCCCAACATATTCCAGAAAAAACAGATGCGCAAGTACTCTTAGGAGTAAGCAGCCCCAGCGAAGTCTCCAAAATAGAGGCAGAACTATCCACTAAAGAATTTTATTTGGGAAAAGATTATTTTGTAGTGGTTTAAGAAGAATTTTTATTTTATTAAAATGATAATTCTTGTGCTATAAATGAATGATTTTATTGATGAGATATAGAATTATGCTATAATTACTCCATTTATTACCACTATTTTGCAAAGAATATATATATTATATGAACCTTACAGAAATAAGAAATCTTACTTGGAAAGGGAGCAGAGAGAAACCGCTGATTTTAGATGCTTTCTGGCCTGAGGGTTCAGAGAGATTACCAGTGGTTTTATTCGCTCATGGATACAAAGGGTTTAAGGACTGGGGAGCATGGGATTTATTCGGTAAGAAAATAGCTGAAGCTGGATTTTTATTTATCAAGTTTAATTTCTCCTTCAATGGAGGGACACTTGAAGAGCCGATGGATTTTCCAGACCTAGAAGCTTTCGGGAATAATAATTACTCTACCGAAGTAGGAGATATTTCTAGAATGATGGACTTCATCTACCAGTCCAATGCTCTTCCTCGAGAGCGTTTAGAGGTAACCAATACCACGCTCATAGGTCACAGTAGAGGAGGAGGAATGGCTATTCTGGCAGCTGGCCTTGATGATAGAATAAACAAGTTAGTTACGCTAGCTGCCATCTCAGATTTGGTAAGACGACAGCCCACAGGGCCGCTACTAGAAAGATGGAAAAGAAACGGAGTGAGCCATGTGATGAATAAGAGGACAGGCCAGCAGATGCCGCACTTTTATCAGATGCACGAAGATTATATGGAGAACCTGCACATCTTCGATATTCCTGTGATGGCCAAAAAACTATCTATTCCGTGGCTCATAGTTCACGGAACGAGTGATGAAGCAGTAGGTTTTTCTGAGGCCGAAGAACTGAGAGACTTTAATTCTAAAGCTGAATTTGAAGGAATGGAAGGTGTAAACCACGTATTCGGAGCCAAACATCCATGGACAGAAAATGAACTGCCAGAAGATTTAAATAAAGTATTGACTCGAGTAAACGGCTTTTTAAAAGCATAGCTATTGTTTTTCTCACCTAATCCGATTCGCACTAATAGGTAGAGCCTCTAAGGTGGTTTCCATCCAGAATATCGAGATCCGTTTCAGTTTGTAAAATGAAACGGGAGATGAGCGCTTTTTCCAGATGCGAATATATAATTCTCAGTTTTGAATCTTCTCGGAGAGCCGCTAGCCGATTAGCAGCTCATCATTAAAACTGAAGAAGTAGAAGCGCTGATCTCTCAAAGAGAATAAAGCGCCCAGCCTAAAATAGCTCCACCTATGATGGTGTAAATAGCATTTGGCTTTTTAGTTAAGAAAGTATACCCGATACTTAAAGCTGCTATAACCCAAGCTGGCCAATCCACAAGGCTTCCAGATGCCATTTTAAATAAAACAGCCAGCATTACTGCTAAAGCAGAAATATTTACTGCATCTAGGAAATAAGAAAGAATTTTAATTTTTCTCATCTTAAGCATGTAATCATGAAATACCCAAACGAAAATAAAAGAAGGAAGAAAAATCCCTAATGTCGCAGCTAGAGCACCCATAAAACCACCTAGTTGATAGCCTATAAATGTAGAAGTAGATAATACTGGACCTGGAGTAAACTGACCTACACCTATAGCATCCATGAGTTCCTTAGTGCTCAGTAAACCTCTGCTTACCAGTTCAGGTTCTAGGTAAGCGAATAGGACATAACCACTCCCATAAAGAATAGAACCTACTTTAAGGAAAGTAAAGAAGATGCCCCAGGTAGTAAGAGAAGTACCAGCCATACCAGTAGTTATTATACCCAGAGAGAAACTATTTAAGGAGTTCTGACTTTTATTCTTGAAGTAGAAATAAAGCATACCAAAGATTCCACCTGTAATCAAAGCTAAAATTTCATGAACTCCGAGAAGAGCTGCCGCGAATACTCCTGCGCCTATAATCCCCAGTTCCCATCCTTTTAATGCTTTCTTTCCTAGCTTATACACTGCGGCTGCTATCACTGCCAATACAGCAGGTGTAATTCCTTTTACGAAAGGCTCTACATGGGGTAGATTTCCATATTCTACATAAAGAAAAGCTAGAATTACAGTAATTACTACAGCGGGAAGAATGAATGAAAAACCAGCAACAAATAAGCCTAAAACGCCACCTCTTTTATAACCACAGTGCATGGTCATTTCTGTGGAGTTAGGGCCAGGAATAATGTTGGTGGCACCTATTAAATCTAAAAACTCCTGTTCAGTCATCCATTTTCGTTTCTGAATGATTTCTTCATCCATCATCGCTATATGTGCTGCAGGTCCACCAAAGGCGAATAAACCAAGCTTGAAGAAAACTGAGGCTATTTCTTTCATTTTTAAAAATTCTAATAACCTGCGAAACTAGTTATTCAGCACAAAGGTTATGTTAACTAAAAATTATGTTTTGTGCTTTTAAATTGACTAGTGATATAGATTGCGTGTACAATGTATCAGCTTGGATGTGAAAAAACAATTTAGCTGTAGATGTGTTTTTTTTACTACAATAACACTATGCTTTACATTTAGTTATCTCTTTTTGTAGTTGTTGAAGTTTACTCCTTTGGTATCTAAAACAATCCAGTCAGCATCACCCCACTCCTCTGAATGAACGGTAGCTATTTCAGCGGAGACTTCTAATAGTTTACTTTTTGAATTCCCTCTTAATACGAAGGTTTTTCCATCCTCTAGAGTAACGATGATGGATAAAAAACCAGTTTTAATGTGTAATCCAGGAACAGTGACAGACTGGGCTATTTCTCTCTTGAATCTTATAAGCTGTCTTTTGTTGAGTACAAATTCACCATTTATGTTATTCATGCCTACCTTCTGAATGCCTGATATATCTATATAGTAGGAGATAGGTTGTGGATGTTTAGGTGCGTTGCAACGCGAAAGAGCGATACACGAAAAAACAAGAAAAGGTAAGATTGACTTAAATTTTAGCACTCTTAAAAATAGCGAAACTCCCCATAGCAGATACTTCGTGTTTTTTAAACACTTTTTTATAAATTTAGCAGATTGTAATCCATACTAGACATCCATGAACACACCGAAGCGATTATTTGATTTTGCATACTATCAATTAGAACATTTTCCACTGGAAAAAATGATGACTTCTAAGGTAGAAGAAGTGCATAAAACCTATTCTACTAAAGAGTATATAGATGCGGTAAATTCCTGCAGCAGAGGATTGTTAAAGCTCGGAGTGAAACCAGGAGATAATATAGGATTAATCAGCCATAATAATAGGTGTGAGTGGAACATAATGGATGCGGCTATTCTGCAGTTAGGAGCTATTAATGTGCCTATTTATCCTACCATGACAGAAAGTGATTATGAGTATATATTAAACCATGCAGAACTGTCTTACTGCTTCGTAAGTAATGCCGATTTATTTCATAAAGTAAGCAGAATAAAAGACAATGTGCCATCCTTGATTTCTATCTATACCTTCGAGCCTGTAGCAGATGCCCCGAGATGGACAGATATACATGAAGCTCCAGATGAAACTTTGCAGCAGGCAGTAGACAAGTTAAAAGACGGAGTAAAAGAGGATGATTTAGCCACTATAATTTACACCTCAGGAACTACAGGTTTACCCAAAGGAGTGATGCTCTCGCACAAAAACGTATCTTCAAACACTATAGCCTCCACTTTTAGGCTGCCAGCCATGGAGAAAGGAACTACGAGAGTTCTTAGTTTTCTTCCGGTATGTCATATTTATGAGAGAGTGATACATTACATGTATATGTATAATGGAGCTCATATTTTCTTCGCAGAAAGTCTAGAAACCATAAAAGAGGATTTGGCGTTCTCTAAGCCGCACATGTTTACGGCTGTTCCTCGATTATTAGAGAAATTTTATGACGGAATAGTAGCTAAGGGAACTGCTGCTGGTGGAGTTAAAGGAATGATATTTAACTGGGCGCTGAGCGTAGCTCTAGCTTGGGAGCCAGATAAAAAAAATGGAAGCTTTTATGAGTGGAAATTAGCCTTAGCGCGTAAGCTAGTGTTCTCTAAAGTAAAAGAAGCTTTAAGCTTAACAGATATTATGGCTGTGGCTAGCGGTAGTGCCGCGTTGCAATCAAGACTAGCACGGTTCTTCAATGGTGCTGGAATTCCAGTATTAGAAGGGTATGGTTTGACAGAAACATCTCCAGTCTGCACCGTAAATGCAGACAATTCTCCAGGCTTACTGAAAATAGGAACCGTAGGTAAAGCTATAAGAGATGTAGAAATAGCATTCGCAGCAGATGGAGAAATAAAAATAAAAGGACCTAACGTAATGCTGGGGTATTATAAAGACCCAGAAAAAACTGCTGAAGTTTTAAAAGAGGATTGGTTCTATACTGGAGATATCGGAGAATTGGACTCAGAAGGCTTTTTAAAGATTACCGACCGCAAAAAAGAACTATTTAAAACCTCAGGAGGTAAGTATGTGGCTCCACAGCTTCTAGAGAACGCTATGAAGGCATCTAGATTCATAGACCAAATAATGGTAGTGGGAGAGAATAAAAAGTTTCCCGCAGCGCTAATAGTGCCAAACATAGAGGTATTAAGAGAGTGGTGCAGAAGACATAAAATAGAGGTGAACCTAACGAAGGATATTATCGCTAATAAACAGGTTCAGGAAAGGGTTTGGAGAGATGTAGAAAAACTGAATTCCGAATTTGCTCAGTGGGAGAAAATTAAAAAAATCACTCTTCTTGAAAAGGAGTTCTCTATCGAAGGAGGGGAGTTAACTCCAACGATGAAGTTAAAAAGAAAGCCTATTCTCCATAATTACAGCAGTTTAATTGAAGAACTTTACGCTTAATGGCACTGAATTACAGAGAGTCTGGTGAAAATACAGGATGGAAGCTCCGCCTTCATGAAATTATTTATGAAGCAGACACGACTTCGGGTAGGAGGTTCGATGTTCTTCTTTTATGTCTGATTATAGGAAGTGTGGGAGTAGTTATGCTGGAGAGCGTAGCATCTATTAATAACAGGTTTGGTAATGTTTTAATAGCCATAGAATGGGCGTTCACCATCTTTTTCACCTTTGAATATATTGCTAGGATAGTCACTGTGAAAAAACCATTGAAGTACATGTTTAGCTTCTTCGGGATTATAGATTTACTTTCTATTCTTCCTTCTTACCTAGGATTATTTATAGGGTCGGGAAGCAGTAGTTTAAGAACCTTAAGAATACTCAGGTTAATGAGAGTGTTTAGAGTGTTAAAGCTCATAGGGTTTTTAAAAGAAGCTAGATTTCTCTCTAAATCTTTACAAGCCAGTAAATCTAAAATCTTAGTATTTCTAATGGCTGTGCTGATGGTAGTGACGATCACTGGTACATTAATGTACATTATAGAAGATGAAAGTGCAGGGTTTGATAGCATTCCTAGGAGTATTTACTGGGCTATAGTAACGCTTACCACCGTAGGTTATGGAGATATCTCTCCCCAAAGTGAGCTCGGGCAGCTTTTGGCCAGTATGATTATGCTTATAGGTTATGCTATAATAGCTGTTCCCACCGGAATAGTTTCTTCTGAAATGGCTGTTCAGGCTAGGAGGGATAAGCAGGAAGAGTCAGGTGTTCAGAGGAGTTTGGGTAAAGAGGATTCTTCGAATACACAGAGCTGTCAGAACTGTAATTTTATATTTCATGATGATGATGCCGACTTCTGTAAAAAGTGCGGAGAGCACCTGAATGTGAGGCGTTGAAAACTTTGTTGACAGAACTGTGAGATTTCTTTTCTAACCCTGCTTAGGGAATTCTAAATTTGGAACAGACCCAAATCCATAGAGTCATGCTAACTTTATTACGAAAGAAGAAACTTACAGATAACCAAGTAGCAAATATTTTTGTGAATGGTATTATAGAAACGGCAGAAACGGCTTTTCCTGAGCTAGCTGGGTTTATTAATGATTGTCCTGAATTTACTGCTTCCCCTAGTTTAGAGGAGAAAGACTACGGACGTTTTTTAATGATAATAGCTGCCAGCAATATGTCTCAGATATCGAAACACTTTCATGATGGTCATGATAAGAGAATAGCTCGTTTCTGTTTAGATAAATTTGCTCAAGTTTTCGAGTTGAAACCAGAAGATTTTGCCCGTAAGATTAAGAGCTACAAGAATTTCATGGGGAGAGTGAATCACCCGAGTAAGAACCCTGTTTACGCTATGTCTAAAGCGATGTTTTTTAAGTATAAATTAAATGACTTTCAGGAATCTTACTTTCAGGAAATGAATACACCGAATCCTATTTTTCTAAAAAACTTGGATGAGTGGATGAAGAATTTTCTCTGGGACTGGGGCACATTTGTAGATAAGTATAGAATAGTGGAAGGTTAATGCTAAAACCAGTCATGTAGAGTTTTATTCCTGACTATTGCAGGGGCCTCTGTAATCCGATAATTTATTGGTCTTTTATCCTTACATTTTTGAATATTCTCATAGAACTATGAGAGCTGTTTGCTAGGTCATAGAACTTTTTTATTTGGATTCTTTCACAGAGGATGTTTCGTTAAATTTTACCTACCTTTTTTCCTACGAATAACTGAATAGAATTATGAGCTTAGATTTTAATGACATACAGCAGAGGAAACCTATTTATAAAATAAAGGCCCCACTCAAGGAGCATTTAAAACAATACTCAAGATACGCCGAGCTCCCTATTTCTTATGATGACTTATGTCAGTACACCGATTTAGTTTCTATTACAGATGATTCAGGTGTTCCCACACT